>DNMQ01000291.1:0-3973 GCA_003488145.1 Pseudomonas sp. | reverse complement strand
CCCGACGATGGGGTCGCCGGGAATCGGCGTACAGCACTTGGCGTAGTTCAGCACCAGCCCTTCGGTGCCGCGAATCGCCAACGGACCTTCGAGTGCCGGTGCTTCCTCATTGTCGTGCGATATCAGACGGCGCGCGATCACATAGGCCATGCGGTTGCCCAGGCCGATATCCTCCAGCAGATCCTCGACGTACTCCATGTGGTATTCGGTCAGTACCTGCTGGATGCGCTCGGCGCTGATCTTGTCCAGGCTGGTCTCGAAGCCGCTGAGCGCCTTGCTCAGCAGGCGTTCGCCGAGGTTGATCGACTCCGAACGACGCTGCAGCTTGAGCGCATGGCGGATATGCGTGCGTGCCTTGCCGGTGACGACAAAATTCAGCCAGGCCGGATTCGGCCGCGCACCTGGTGCGGTGACGATCTCCACCGTCGAGCCACTCTCCAGCGGTTGCGACAGCGGCGCCAGGCGACGGTTGACGCGGCAGGCGATGCAGGTGTTGCCGACGTCGGTGTGCACCGCGTAGGCGAAGTCGACGGCGGTGGAACCCTTGGGCATCTCCATGATGCGGCCCTTGGGGGTGAAGACGTAGACCTCGTCGGGGAACAGGTCGATCTTCACGCTCTCGATGAATTCCAGCGAGTTGCCGGCGCGCTGCTGCAGTTCCAGTACACCCTTGACCCACTGGCGGGCGCGGGCGTGGGTGCCCTTGGGCACTTCGTCCTCGGGAGACTTGTACAGCCAGTGCGCGGCGATGCCGTTGTTGGCCATCTCTTCCATCTCGCGGGTGCGAATCTGGATCTCGATGGGCACGCCGTGCATGCCGAACAGCGTGGTGTGCAGAGACTGGTAGCCGTTGGCCTTGGGGATCGCGATGTAGTCCTTGAAACGGCCCGGCAGCGGCTTGTAGAGGCTGTGCACCGCACCGAGCACGCGGTAGCAGGTGTCGACCTTGTCCACCACGATGCGGAAGGCATAGACGTCCATGATCTCGTTGAACGCCTTGCGCTTGCCGCGCATCTTCTTGTAGATGCTGTACAGATGCTTCTCGCGGCCCAGTACGTCGCCTTCCAGCCCTTCGCGTTCGAGGCAGTGAATCAGCGACTGTTCGATCTTGTCGACGATCTCATTGCGGTTGCCCCGGGCGCGGCGTACGGCGGCGCGGATGCGCTCCGAGCGCATCGGGTGCATGGCCTTGAAGCCGAGGTCCTCGAACTCCACGCGCATGGTGTGCATGCCCAGCCGGTTGGCGATGGGTGCGTAGATCTCCAGGGTTTCCTTGGCGATGCGGCGGCGCTTTTCGCCGGCCAGTACTTCCAGCGTGCGCATGTTGTGCAGGCGGTCGGCGAGCTTGACCAGGATCACGCGGATGTCGCGCGCCATGGCCATGGCCATCTTCTGGAAGTTTTCGGCCTGCGCTTCGGCCTTGGTCTCGAAGTTCATCTGGGTCAGCTTGCTGACCCCGTCGACCAGTTCTGCAACGGTTTCGCCGAACTGCGCGACCAGTGCGTCCTTGGGAATGCCGGTGTCTTCGATGACGTCATGCAGCATCGCGGCCATCAGGCTCTGATGGTCCATGTGCATGTCGGCGAGGATGTTGGCTACCGCGAGAGGATGGGTGACGTAGGCTTCACCGCTGCGCCGGCGTTGACCGTCGTGGGCCTGCTCGGCGTAGAAATATGCACGACGGACCAGATTGACCTGATCCGGGCCGAGGTAGGTCGATAGGCGATCCGCAAGCGCGTCTATGGCTGGCAAGACAGTGCTCCTTGCCAGCGGGCTTCGATGTTATCGGTTCGACTTCGACCTGGCATTTATTCAGATGGCCTCGTTCGGCTCTTCCTCGTACTGGGTGAAGAGAGGCTCGTCGTCAACGATCTCGTCTTGTGCAATGACATCGTAGTCGACCAGGCCGGAAGCGATCTCGCGCAGGGCGACGACGGTCGGCTTGTCATTTTCCCATGCGACCTTGGGCTCCTTGCCACCGGTGGCCAGCTGGCGCGAGCGCTTGGTGGCGAGCATGACCAGCTCGAAGCGGTTATCGACGTTGTCCAGGCAGTCTTCAACGGTAACGCGGGCCATGGTGTTCCTCATCAATAGCGGTAGAGCGTGCCCGAATGGGCGAGCGGACGGAGTAGTCTAAAAAATCACCAGCCTTAATGGAAGCGCTGTTTCTGCGGGCTGTGCGTCAACCGACCTGCGCGAGCAATTCGCCAAGCAGGCGGGCGTGGCGCTGTTGCTGGGTCTTCTGTATCAGTTGGTTGGCGCGGAAGATCGACTGCAGGTCGATCAGCGCGTGGGCGAAATCGTCGTTGATCACCAGGTAGTCGTATTCGACGTAGTGGCTCATTTCGCTAACCGCTTCGCGCATGCGCTTGTCGATGATCTCGTCACTGTCCTGGCCGCGGTTGTTGAGGCGTTGGCGCAGTGCTTCCTGTGTCGGCGGCAGGATGAAGATCGATTTGGCCTGGGGCATCAGGCGGCGCACCTGCTGCGCGCCCTGCCAGTCGATCTCCAGGATCAGGTCGAAGCCTTCGGCCAGGGTGTCTTCCAACCAGCGCTGGGAGGTGCCGTACAGGTTGCCGAACACTTCGGCATGCTCGAGAAACTCGTTGCGCTCCAGTCGCGCGAGAAAATCCTCGCGGCTGACGAAGTGATAGTTGACGCCGTCGACCTCGCCCGGCCGCATGGCACGGGTGGTATGGGAAACCGACACCCGCACCTGCGGTTGTGCATCGACCAGCGCCTTGACCAGGCTGGTCTTGCCGGCCCCGGAAGGCGCGGAGACGATATAGAGCGTACCGGTGGTGGCGGACATGACGGGTTCCTGAAAAGCGCTGTTAATGCTGTGGGACAAAAATAGACCAGCCGTTGTGGTGGCTGATGGTTATTCGAGGTTTTGCACCTGCTCACGCATCTGCTCAATCAATACCTTGAGATTGACCGCGGCCTGAGTGCTGCGCGGGTCGAATGCTTTCGAGCCGAGGGTGTTGGCTTCGCGATTGAGTTCCTGCATGAGGAAGTCGAGCCGGCGTCCGGCCGCGCCGCCGGTCTTGAGTACGCGTCGCACTTCGGTCACATGGGTGTTCAGGCGGTCCAGTTCTTCGGCAACGTCACTCTTCTGTGCCAGCAGGACCATTTCCTGTTCGAGGCGCTGTGGGTCGAGCTCTGCCTGCATTTCGCTGAAGCGGTCGAGCACCTTCTGGCGCTGGGCTGCGAGCATCTGCGGCACCTGTTCGCGCAGCGTGGCAACTTCTTCGAGGATGCTGTCCAGACGCTCGTTGAGCAGCTTGGCCAGTTCGTCGCCCTCACGCCGGCGGCCTTCCTTGAGCTGCTCGAGCGCACTGTGGAAGAGCTGCAGGGCACTCTGGTTGAGTGCTTGTGGGTCGACTGCGTCGCCGACCAGTACGCCCGGCCAGCCAAGTACCTGCAGCGGGTCAATCGGTGCGGGTTGGCTGATCAGTGCGGCAACGCTTTCGGCGGCGGCGATCAGCTGGCTGGCGCGCTCGCGGTCGACCTGCAGGGCGGTGCGGTTGTTTTCCTCGGCGAAGCGCAAAGTGCATTCCACCTTGCCGCGCGAGATGCCTTTGCGCAGGGCATCGCGAACCGCGCCTTCGAGGTCGCGGAAGGCGTCCGGCAGGCGCAGGTGCGGCTCGAGATAGCGATGATTGACCGAGCGGATTTCCCAACTGAGGGTGCCATGGGCGCCGGCCTGTTCGCTGCGGGCAAAGGCCGTCATGCTGTGGACCATCGGGGATACCTCTCGATTGCGGGCTGCGAAAGGCGAAGGATTGTAAAGGAAAACAGGGTGTCGCGGCAGCGATGGCCGGACGGCCGCGACCCTTTTCCGCGCCAATGGGCTCTATAATGCCGGTCAATTTCCTATCTAGCAGGACTTATACATGAAGCGACCCAGTGGCCGTGCCGCCGATCAGCTGCGCTCGATCCGCATCACCCGCAACTACACCAAGCATGCCGA
>DNMQ01000455.1 GCA_003488145.1 Pseudomonas sp. | reverse complement strand
GAGGCCAGGGTCAGCCAGGCGGCGAGGGCATTGGTGAAGGTCAGCAGGAGGGCCAGCCCGCTGACGCCGAGGACGAAGGCGAAGGTCAGTGCCGCCGCTGGCGAGACCCGGCCTTCGGCCAGGGGTCGCTTGTGGGTGCGGGCCATCACCGAATCGATCTGCCGGTCCACCACATGGTTCACCGCCGCCGCGCCGCCGGCGCACAGGGCGATGCCCAGGTTGCCGAACAGCAGCACCGTCCAGGGCACGCCGGCGCGGGTGGCGAGGAACATGCCCACCAGCGAGGTGATGAGCATCAGCAGCACCACCTTCGGCTTGGTCAGCTCCAGGTAGTCGCGCCAGCTGGCCTGGGCGCTGCGTTCGCTGAGTAGAGTCGCCATGGGGGTTCTCCTTGCGGTCATGCGCGGGGCAGATCGAGCTGCCCCGTCGTGTTCGAAATCGATGCCGGCTCGGTTTGCCGGGCGGCATGTGCAGGCTGGCGCAGCCGGTAATTGATCAGCACCAGCACCAGCAGTAGTGCGGCGCCGCCACCGTTGTGCGCAACCGCGACCGTCAGCGGCAGGTTGAGCAGCACGTTGCTGACACCGAGGCCGACCTGCAGCGCCAGCGCGGCGATGAGCAGCCCGGCCAGCCGGCCGAGACCGCGGCGCCGGAGCATGGCGGCCAGCAGCAGCAACAGCAGCGTCACGCACAGCGCGCCGATGCGGTGGGTGAGATGGATGGCCGTGCGCGCCTCGCCGTAGAGCAGGCCGCCGAGGTAGTTGGGGCCGATGTCGTGATGGGTCAGGTTGAAGGCGTTGGCGAAGTCCATCCGCGGCCACCATTCGCCGTGGCAGGTGGGGAAGTCGGTGCAGGCGACGGCCGCATAGTTGCTGCTGACCCAGCCGCCGAGCGCGATCTGGACGATCACCGCGAGCATGGCGATGCCGGCGAATTTGCGTAGCCGACCGTCGATGGCTGGCAACGGAGCAAAGGCGCCGGACAGCCGCAGGCACAGCAGGAACAGCAGGCTGAGGGTGGTGAAGCCGCCGAGCAGGTGCGCGGTGACCACCTGCGGCCAGAGCTGCAGGGTCACTGTCCACATGCCGAAGATCGCCTGGGCGATGACCACCGCGAGCAGTAGCAGCGGCAACTTCACCGGCTGCCCGGGTTGGCCGCGACGGCGTACCGCCTGCGCCGCCATGGCGAGAATCACCAGCCCCAGCGCGCCGGCGAAATAGCGATGGATCATCTCGTTCCAGCCCTTGGTCACTTCCAGTGGCGCCTCGGGAAAGCGCAGCGCGGCGAGGTTCTGCTTTTGCTCGCTCATGGGCACGGCGAGAAAACCGTAGCAGCCTGGCCAGTCAGGGCAGCCGAGGCCGGCGTGGGTCAACCGCGTATAGGCACCGAGCAGCACGACCACCACCGCCAGCAGCGTGGCGATCAGGGCGAGGCGGTATCCGGGTTTGGCCATCGGTTTCTCCTTGGGCGGCCAGTTTGGGACCCCAGCGAAGCGGCAGAGTGCGTCAGCCGATCTGCGAGATCTTCAGCAGGTATTTCAGGTCATCGAGGATTGCCTTGCCGTCGGCTTCGGCGTCGTATCGCAGCACCAGGTTGCCGTGCGGATCGACGATCCAAAGCTGCGGCGTGGCTGGCGCCTCGGGGTTGCGGGCATAGGCGGCGGCGTCGAGGCCATGGCGTTGCAATTGCGGATACTCGCGACGCAGGCGTTGCTCGTAGGCCTCGTCCAGAGCGGTGGCGCTGGCCAGGGCGTGGCTGGCGCGGGCCGCTTCGCGGGCCAGGCCGATATTGATCTGGCGGGCCAGATAGACCAGCTGCTGGCACTGCGTTTCGCAGCCCTGCGGGGCGGTGACCAGCAGCTCCCAGCGCCGTTCGGAGTCGGCTGCAGTCACGCCGATGGCTGCGCGGTCCTGGCCGTTGGCGATCAGCACGCCGTCGTAGCTGCGGGTCTGCGGTACCCAGAAGCCGAAGCGATACATGGCCGAGGCCAGGAGCATCGGCCCCAGCACGACGCCGAGAATCAGCAGCAGTTGCAGCCGGCCACGGCCGCGTTTCGGCTCACGGCCGGCAAGGGTTGGATTCATCGTCGTCACTGTGCTTCTCCCGTGCCTGATGCACGCCGAAGAAGATGAACAGCGCCAGCAGGGCCGCCGCCAGGGCAAACCACTGCACGGCGTAGCCCAGATGCTGCGACGGGCGCATGCTGGTAATCGCCCAATCGGCGCGGTAGGCGCTGGGGCCGGGCTCCAGACGCAGTTCATGGATCACGCCTTCGCGGCCGGCCTGCTGCCACATCGCCTCGATGTCGACGTGGTTGATCAGGCGCGGCCAGCCCTCGGCCGTGCGGTGGCTGAAGATGAACGGCTTTCCTGGCGGTACATAGACCCAGGCAGCGAGCTTCAAAGACTGCGCTGGTGTGTCGAAGGCCGGCGGCACGCGGCGATCGGGCCAGGGAATCCAGCCGCGGTTGACCATTACCCAACGGTCGCTGAGCTCGTCATGAAAGGGCTGCAGCAGTTCTACGCCAACCTGGCCGTCACGGGTGCGGCTGTCGAGCAGGAAGCTGTGCTCGGCATCGAAACGACCCTGCAGATGCACGCGGGAAAAGGCCGGCTGGACGCTGCTTTCGATCTGCTCCGGTGACAGCGGCGCAGCTTGCTGCCTCGCCTCCTGTCGTGCCAGCAGATCGCGCTTCTGTTCGCCGCGCTCCAGCTGCCAGAAGCCCAGCCAGACCAGTACCGGCAGCATGGCCAGCACCAGCAGGGTAGGCAGCAGCCCCGGCCTGAAGCCGCTCATGCCCGGCAGCCTGATGTGTCGATACGGCTGGCTATACTCCACCCCCAATACCCCTGTCGTGGAATCGCTCATGCTCAAGGCGGCGATCATTCTGTTGTTAGTGGCCACGCTGGTCAGTCTGTTCAGTGGGTTGTTCTTCCTGGTCAGGGACGAGGGCCGCACCTCCCGTGTGATCACGGCTCTGTTCATCCGGGTCAGCCTCAGCGCACTGACCGTTGCGCTGATCGGCTGGGGTTTCTATACGGGGCAGCTGCGTCCCGCCTTTGGTTTCTGATTCGCTAGATCACATAGACGAAGACGAACAGCGCGATCCACACCACGTCGACGAAGTGCCAGTACCAGGCCGCTGCCTCGAAACCGAAGTGCTGTTCAGGGCTGAAGTGCCCGCGCAGGATGCGCACCAGCATCACCGTGAGGATGATCGCGCCCATGGTCACGTGGGCACCGTGAAAGCCGGTAAGCATGAAGAAGGTCGCGCCGTAGATGCCCGAGCCCAGGGTCAGCCCCAGTTCGGTGTAGGCATGCACGTACTCCTCGATCTGCAGGACCAGGAACGCGGCGCCGAGCAGCACGGTCAGCGCCAGGCCGATCTTCAGGTGCTGGCGATTGTTCTTGCGCAGCGCGTGGTGCGCCCAGGTCAGGGTGAAGCTGGAGCTGACCAGCAGGATGGTGTTGATCAGCGGCAGGCCCCAGGCACTGATGGTGCCTTCCGGTGCCGGATAGAGCTTGGGATCTGGGGTGTTGAGCAGCGGCCAGGTGTATTCGAAGCCGGGCCAGAGCATGTTGCTGATGCCCTTGTCGCCTTCGCCGGCCAGCCAGGGGCCGGCCCAGTAGCGGATGTAGAACAGCGCGCCGAAGAAGGCGAGGAAGAACATCACCTCCGAGAAGATGAACCAGCTCATGCCCCAGCGGAACGAGCGGTCCATCTGTGCGCTGTAAAGCCCGGCGCGGCTTTCCTTCACCACGGCGCCGAACCAGCCGAACATCATGTAGGCGATCAGCAGCGCGCCGACGAAGAAGATCATCGGCCCGCTGGACTCGTCACGCCCGGCTTTCAGGTCGTTGAACCAGCTGCCCAGGCCGTAGAAGGTGACCAGCAGGGCGATGGTGGCGATGATCGGCCATTTGCTCTGATCAGGAACGTAATACTGCTCGTGGGTGGTCTGTTGGCTCATTGCAGACTCTCCTTGGCCGGGGCCGATGTGGCGTTGACGGCCACCGGCGGCTGGCGGGACGTGATGTCGAACAGCGTGTAGGCAAGGGTCAGGTTGTGCACGTCGGCGGGCAGGTCGCGATCGACGATGAAGCGCACCGGCATTTCGATGCGCTCGCCCGGTTGCAGCACCTGCTGGGTGAAGCAGAAGCATTCGGTCTTGTGGAAGTAGGCCGCCGCCCGCGACGGCGAGACGCTGGGGATCGCCTGGGCGGTCATCGGCTTGTCGGTCGGGTTGTAGGCGACGAAACGAATCTCCTGGCTGGCGCCCGGGTGCACGCTGAGCTGGTCGGCCAGCGGGCCGAACTCCCAGCGCATGCCGGCGGCGTTGGTGGCGAGGAACTGCACCCGCACCGCCCGCGCCGCGTCGGCGCTCTGCGAGCCGGTGTAGGCGCCGGCGGTCTTGCCGTTGATGCCGAACGCCTGGCACATGACGTCGTAGATCGGCACCAGCAAGAAGCCGAAACCGAACATGCCGACCACGACGAACAGCAGGCGGCGGACCAGGCGCCGGGTGGGCAGGGACTCGTTCATGAGAGCCTCCCCGTTTGGTGGGAGCGGGCCTTTTCGCGGTCGACCTGGCAGACCCGGCCGGGCCTGCCAGCGACGCCCTGTTGCCTGCTCACGGCGTCAGCTCCCCGCCGGTGCCCTTGCGGTGCTCGTGCACATNNATGCACTTGATGACGATGAACAGGAACAGCAGCTGGGTGGCGCCGAACATGAAGGCGCCGACGCTGGAGACCATGTTGAAGTTGGCGAACATCATGTTGTAGTCGGGAATGCGCCGCGGCATGCCGGCCAGGCCGACGAAGTGCATCGGAAAGAACGCCAGGTTCATGCCGATGAAGCTCATCCAGAAATGCAGCTTGGCCAGCGTCTCGTCGTACATGTGCCCGGTCCACTTCGGCAGCCAATAGTAGGCCGAGGCGAAGATGCCGAAGATTGCCCCGGGCACCAGCACGTAGTGGAAGTGCGCCACCACGAAGTAGGTGTCGTGGTACTGGAAGTCCGCCGGGGCGATGGCCAGCATCAGCCCGGAGAAACCGCCGATGGTGAACAGGATGACGAAGGCCACGGCGAACAGCATCGGCGCCTCGAATGTCAGCGACCCGCGCCACATCGTCGACACCCAGTTGAACACCTTCACCCCGGTGGGCACGGCGATCAGCATGGTCGCGTACATGAAGAACAGCTCGCCGGTCAGCGGGATGCCGACGGTGAACATGTGGTGCGCCCAGACGATGAAGGAGAGGAAGGCGATCGCCCCGGTGGCGTAGACCATCGAGGTGTAGCCGAACAGCGGCTTGCGGCTGAACGCCGGGATGATCGAGCTGACCGCGCCGAAGGCCGGCAGGATCATGATGTACACCTCGGGATGGCCGAAGAACCAGAACACGTGCTGGAACAGCACCGGGTCGCCGCCACCGGCGGCGCTGAAGAAGCTGGTGCCGAAGTGGATGTCCATCAGCATCATGGTCACCACGCCCGCCAGCACCGGCATCACTGCGATCAAGAGGAAGGCGGTGATCAGCCAGGTCCAGACGAACAGCGGCATCTTCATCAGGGTCATGCCTGGCGCACGCAGGTTGAGGATGGTGGCGATCACGTTGATCGCACCCATGATCGAGCTGATGCCCATCAGGTGGATGGCGAAGATGAAGAAGGTCACCGA
>DNMQ01000314.1 GCA_003488145.1 Pseudomonas sp. | reverse complement strand
GATGACGTGATCGACCACCGAGTCGAGGAAATCGCGGTCGTGGGAAATCAGCAGCAGGGTGCCGGGGTAGCCCTTGAGCCAGTCCTCGAGCCAGAGGATCGCATCGAGATCGAGGTGGTTGGTCGGCTCGTCGAGCAGCAACAGGTCGGACGGGCACATCAGTGCCTGGGCGAGGTTGAGACGCATGCGCCAGCCACCGGAAAAGCTGCTGACCGGCAGCGTCATCTGCTCGTTGGCAAAGCCCAGCCCGGCGAGTAGCTTGCGCGCGCGGGCGTCGGCGCTGTAGCCGTCGACGTTGTCCAACTCGGTGTGCAGACGCGCCAGTGCGTTGCCATCATGGGCCTGTTCGGCGGCGGCAAGTTCGCGCTGAATGCGCCGTAGCTCGACGTCGCCATCGAGCACATAGTCCACGGCCAGGCGATCGAGGGTATCGATCTCCTGGCGCATGTGCGCGATGCGCCAGTCCGGCGGCAACTGGCAATCGCCGCCGTCGGGTACCAGCTCGCCACGCAGCAGCGCGAAGAGGGTGGATTTGCCAGCGCCATTGGCGCCGATCAGGCCGGCCTTCTGGCCGGGGTGCAGGGTCAGCTCGGCGCCTTCCAGCAAACGCTGAGGGCCACGCTGTAGAGTGAGGTTCTGGAGTCGGATCATAATGCCGGCGAGTTTATCAGTTCGCCTGGAAAGCCAGCCGGGCCACCCGCAAAAAAAGGCGCGCCACTTATGCCCAACCTGGATCTCTGGACGTTTGCCCTCAACTGCTACGCACGAGAGGGGGTCGAGACTGCCTGCTTGGAACTGCAAAGTCAGGGGGCGGATGTGTGTGTGCTGATCTGCGCGGCCTGGCTGGAAGCACGCGGGGTGGCCTGCAATCAGGAGCGGATGTGTGTATTGGAAGAGGTCGCCGCACCGTGGCGACACATAGTGGTGGAGCCGCTGCGCGAACTGCGTCAGGCATGGCGCTCGCCGGCTGAACAGGACGAAGCGCTGCGAGAACTGCGCAAAACACTCAAGACACTGGAACTGCAAGCCGAGCGCAGCCTGCTGGAACGGCTACAGACGGCAAGCCGCGAATGGGACGAAAGCGCTGTCGCCAACCAGTGGTTGAGTGCTCTTGCGCCGAAAGGTAGTTGCCGCGGTGCGCTGGAAACCCTGCGCAACGCGGCCTATCAGACTCAGCTGGAGCTGGCCGGTGTCTGAGTCGCGGTGCGCTTGGCTGCAGGTTTGCGAGCGGCAGGCTTTTTCGCCACGGCCTTGGCGGCGGGCTTCGCAGTCGCAGGCTTGGCCGCCGAGTCAGCCGCGGCGGGCGCTGCACTGTCAGCTAATTGCGCGGCCGCAGCAGGTTTGGCCACAGTAGCCGAGCGGGCGCGACTCGGTGCCTTGGCCGTTGCAGGACGTGAGGCTGCAGGTTTGGCCGCGGCACCGCCAGCTGATGTCTTCGCTGCTGTCTTGGTCGGTGCTTTCGTTGGAGCCTTGGCTGGCGTTTTAGCCGCCGGCGCTGTCGCTGCCTTGGTGGTCGGAGCCTTGGCGGATGCTGCTGCCGATTTGGCTGCAGTCGGGGCGGCCTTGCTGGCCGGCTTGCGCGCTGCCGGACGGTAGGTTGCGGCGGGCTTGACGGCCGTCGCCTGCTGCTGGGCGCGCAAGGCCTTGTCAGCGTCATCTGCGACCTTGCGGATGCCCTGAGCCAGCTTCAGGCTCTGCTCGGCATCGCGCTTGAGGTCGGCCAGGTAAGTCAGGGTTTCGCTCTGCCGGCTCTGCAGCAATGCAAGGGATTCTTCCAGCTCGCCGAGCCGGGAGCGCGCTTTGGTCTGCGCCTTGGTCTTGCCCATGCTGCCGGCCTCGTCGAGCTTGGCGCGCGCCTTGGTCGATTTGTCTTGCGCCTTGCCACGCTGCTTTTGCAGCTTGGCGAGCGCACTTTCGGCATCCTTGATCGCCTGGCTGCAGGCTTTGTCCAGATGCTCGATGAGACTGTGGGAAAGCTGCTGCAAGAGATGCAGCGGAGTGGTGACCGACTTCTTCTTCGCGGGCATGAAAGTGCCTCCTGGCGGGAACGATGCCCCCATACTAGACGGCCCGCCAGGTGGCCGCCAGGGGACGCGAAGCGCCACACCCGCCGCAGCGGATGGAAGATCTCAGGCCGGAGCAGCCGCCTGCTTGTGCGCGGTATGCAGCACCTCGATCAGGCAGTCTTCCAGCTCGAACCGCTCATGCAACAGCTGACCGAGTTTCTTGAGCTCATCGGCCAAGCCCGGGCTACCCAGGCAATCGCCCTTCTCGCAACGATCGTTGAAGCCCAGCGAGACCTGGGTGATGGTTTCGATACGCGGNNTAGATCTGCTTGGCCAGTTCGATGGCGCGAGCGTCACCAAAGGCTTCGGCCTCGGCGAGCAGTTGTTCATAGATTTCGAAGTGGCCGGCAGAGACGTAGTCGACCAGATATTCGCAAAACCGCTGCAGGGCCTGGCGAGCGGCGGCATCGTCACGCTCGGTATGCAGCCCGTCGTACGCATTGATAAGCGCGTGGCGCTCGTTCAACCAACGGTCGATCAGCAGATGTACACCACCCCAGCGTTCCTG
>DNMQ01000315.1 GCA_003488145.1 Pseudomonas sp. | reverse complement strand
CTCGGCGTCCCATTCATGCTCGACGCCGGCGGCATCGCGGTGCTTCTGCGGGCTGAGGAAATCATCGGGGTAGATCACGATCTCGTGGAAGCCGTGGTACCAGCCGAGGTCCGCCAGGTGCAGCAGGGGCAGTTGCGCCTGCAGCGCCAGGCGCAGACGGTCCTCGGCCTGTAGCTCGACGCCGGGCAGCGCGGTGAGGCGCTTGTCGTGCAGGAACAGCACGGCGCGCTCACGCAGGCGGGCGAGTTCGTCGTCGCCGAGACCGTCGAGAATCGGCAGGCTGTCGAGCACCCGCTGCCACAGATCGACATCGACCGGGTTGCGAGCGAGGATGCGTTTGCGCTGCCAGGCGCGAAAGGACCACATGGCTGATGTTTCCAGCGGGGCGGGGCGCTCACCATAAGCGCGGCGTTCACCAGCGGCAAGCCGGACCTCGGCTGCCATGAAAGCCCGCGACCGCCTCTGCGAAACACCGGTGGGATCGCCGGGCGGCTGCTACGGTGAGTACTCCGGGCGAGTGGCGCTACTGCTGGCCTTGCCCGCCGAACCCTGTAGACGAGGAGCCTGCCATGCGTGAACAGAACCGCCCAGGGGGACTTTCCCTGATCAACCCGCCGGGCTTGTACGACCCCGCCCCGAACGGCTATTCCCATGTGGCGCTGTTGCCGCCCGGCGCGCGACTGGCCTTCATCGCCGGGCAGGGCGGTGAAACCGCCGACGGACAGCTGTCCGAGGACTTCCGCCAGCAGGTGCGCCAGGCGCGGCGCAACCTGTGTATCGCCATCGAGGCCGCGGGCGGTACACCGCAGCAGATTGCCAAGCTCGGTGTACTGATCGTCGATCACAGCGAAGCGCGGCTGCAGGTGTTCGGCGACGAACTCGCGCGGGCGCTGGGGCCGGGTCCGAAGCCGGCCTGTACGCTGATTCCCGTGCCGCGTCTGGCACTGGACGGCATGCTGTTCGAGATCGACGCGGTGCTGTTGCTGGCGGCCGGCTGAGCGTGCCGTCGGTCGGCGCGTCACGGGACTGTCAAGCGGGACGGGTACATCGGAATGACCCCCCACTCGCCAGGAGACTTCCGAAATGACCGCACCGGATCAAAAGCGCCGCCAACTGCTGCAGGGTATCGGCGCCGGCCTCGCCCTGCCGGCCCTGGGCGTCGCGCCTGCCATCATCGCCGCGCCGCGGGCGCGCCCGCAGATGCTTGACGGCGTGCAGTCCGGCGACGTGACGGACGATCGCGCGCTGATCTGGAGCCGCTGCGACCGCCCTGGCCGGCTGATCGTCGAGTGGGATACGCGCAGCCGCTTCGGCAACCCGCGGCGCATGGTGTCCTCCGTAACCGATGCCGGTCAGGACTTCACCGCCCGCGTCGACCTGCGTGGGCTGCCGGCGGATCAGTCGATCTTCTACCGGGCACGTTTCGAGGATGCCCGCAGCGGCGTGCTCAGCGAGCCCTGGTTCGGCCACCTGCGCAGCGCCGCGAAGCGCCCGCGCGATATCCGCTTCGTCTGGGGCGGCGACACCTGCGGCCAGGGCTACGGTATCAACCCGGACTTCGGCGGCATGCGCATCTACGAAAGCATGCGTCGGCGGCGGCCGGACTTTTTCCTGCACAGTGGCGACGTGATCTACGCCGACGGGCCGATTCCCGCCGAAGTGACCGCCGAGGACGGCAGCATCTGGCGCAACCTCGTCACCGAAGAGAAGAGCAAGGTTGCCGAGACGCTGCACGAGTTTCGCGGCAACTACCGCTACAACCTGCTGGACGAGAACCTGCGGGCCTTCAATGCCGAGGTACCGCAGATCTGGCAGTGGGACGATCACGAGGTGACCAACAACTGGTCGCCGAGCAAGGAGCTGGACGACCGCTACCGGCAGGTTCGCGACATCGACACCCTGGTCCGGCGTGCGCGTCAGGCCTACCTGGAATACGCGCCGATGCGCGTGGCCCGCGGCGACAAGCTCGGGCGCATCTATCGCAAGGTCAGCTACGGGCCGTTGCTGGACGTATTTGTGCTGGACATGCGCAGCTACCGCGGGCCGAACACCGATAATCTGCAGAGCGAGCAGGGCGCGCAGACGGCTTTCCTCGGCCGTGAGCAGTTGCGCTGGCTCAAACGCGAGCTGCGCGCCTCGCGGGCGACCTGGAAAGTGATTGCCGCCGACATGCCCATCGGCCTGCATGTGCCGGACGGCGTGGATGCCCAGGGCATGCGTCGCTGGGAGGCGATCGCCAACGGTGACGACGGTCAGGCGCTCGGTCGCGAGCTGGAAATCGCCGAGCTTCTCGCCTTCATCCAGCGTGCGCGGGTGCGCAACACCGTCTGGCTGACCGCCGATGTGCACTATTGCGCCGCGCACCACTACCACCCCAACCGCGCCGCTTTCCAGCAGTTCGAGCCGTTCTGGGAGTTCGTCGCAGGCCCTTTGAACGCCGGCAGCTTCGGGCCTAATCCGCTGGACGGCACCTTCGGCCCGGAAGTGGTGTTCCAGAAAGCGCCGCCGACGGCGAACAGCTCGCCGCGGGCAGGCTTCCAGTTCTTCGGTGAGGTGGAGATCGACGCGCAGAGCGGTGCGCTGAGCGTGAGCCTGCGCGACATCGACGGCGCGGTGGTCTACAGCCAGACGCTGGAGCCCTGGCAGCCGGCCTGATGCCGGCTAGCCGAGCAGGAAGTTGCCGGCGCGCGGCTGACCGTCCAGCGCCGGCACGTCGGCCTCGTCCTTGAGCTGGACGCCGGAGAGCTGTCGGCGGCTGGCTTCGCGCATCAGATAGAGCAGGCGGTGCGCGGC
>DNMQ01000142.1 GCA_003488145.1 Pseudomonas sp. | reverse complement strand
CGCGCCTTGCCGGTGCCATCCAGGTTGATGGTGACCTTGACCTGGGTTTCCAGGGTGTTGCGCTCTACGCAAGCCGTACGTTCGGACATCAACAGCTCCGCTGATCGTGGGCGAAAAGGGGCACATTATAGGCGCAAACGCCGCAGCACGGATACGCGCCGGGCTTACTGGACTGCATCTTGCAGGAACCTGCGCGTCAACCCGCGGAGGTGCCGCCCATGCACGGACGGAAAATGCCTGCGACCCTGCGCTTCATGCTGGCGTCCCGGCGCAGCGAACTGCTCGGCCTGGAAGACCTGGCGCGCACCTGCGAACTGGTCACCCGTATCAGCCAGCTGGTGCACGCGCTGCAGAAAGAGCGCGGCTACTCGAACATCTACCTCAGCGGCAACGCCGCCCATCAGCGCCAGCAGCTGGACATGCTCAGCCTGGAAGCCGAGGCGCTGGAGCGCGAGGTGCGCCTGGATCTGGATCGCATCGACCTGGACGCCGTCAGCAGTGCGGACAAGACCCGGCTGTTCACCCGCATCGCCTATGCCTTGCACAGCCTCGACGAGCTGCCGGCTCTGCGCCGGCGCATCCGCGAGCACGCCATCAGCATGCAGGACGCCACGGCAACACTGGTGCGGCTGATCGGCGGGCTGCTGGCAGTGGTGTTTGAGGCGGCCGACACCGCCGCCGACCCGGACATCACCCGCTGCCTGGTGGCGCTATTCAATTTCATGCAGGGCAAGGAACTGGCCGGCCAGGAGCGTGCGCTCGGGGTGGTCGGCTTCGCCAGCGGCTATTTCCGCGCGGACATGCTGGAGCGCCTGGAGCACCTGCTCGAAGGCCAGGAGCGCTGCTTCGCCACCTTCAGCCGCTTCGCCAGCCCGGCAGCGCAGGCGCTATGGCAAGCGCTGTGCGCCAGCGAGACGAACATCAACGCCTGCCGCCTGCGTGACATCGCCCGCCGTACCAGCCCTGGCGCGGCGGTCGAACCGCAGCTGTGCGAGCTCTGGTTCGAGCTGCACACGCACCGCATCGACGCGATGAAGCAGGTCGAAACGCGCCTGGAGCAGGATCTGTTGCAACAGTGCCGGTACAGCATCGAGCGTATCCGCAAGGACCTGCAGAGCCATCGCAAGCTGCTCGACGGCATCGCCGACATGCACGCCGCCGCCGAGCAGGCCAAGCTGTTCAGTGTGCAGGCCAGCGATCTCGACGCGCCACCGCCGGACGGCATGACCGCGATGGTGGCGCGCTCGACCCTGGAACTCTTGCTAACCCAGAGCGTGCGCCTGCAGGGTCTCAATGAAGAATTGCGCGAGGCGCGTCAGGCGCTGGACGAGCGCAAACAGGTGGAGCGGGCCAAGCAGCAGCTGATGCGCCAGCAGGGCTTCTCCGAAGGCGAGGCCTACGGCTGGCTGCGTCAGGCGGCAATGAATCAGGGCCTGCGCCTGGAGGAGGTCGCCCAGCGCCTGCTGGCACTGGCACAGCCCGCCGAGCGCGCCCCGGCCCGCACCCTGGGCCAGCGCTCCAGGCACTGAAAACAGGCACGCCGCACCATCTGCACAGCATGCCTGCCCCGCGGATGTGCATGCGCCGCCAGTCCCGCAGGATCGCCAAGCGCAATTCATCTTGATCAAGCCAATCACGGAACTGGTCGCGCTCTGTTTGCGCCCCTCCGCAAGTGCTTGATTCGATGGAAACCTCCCGGCGATTCGATGCCGCGGCAGCACCCGTTCCGCGCCGCCTGAGCAGTTCTGGCACAGCTTTCGCAAAGCTCAGGCAAGGCCGGATCCTTCGGCTTTCACAACTCCTCATCAGGACAACGGTGTCCACGCTCTCCGGCTCCAGCCGGGCGGTGTGGCGCCGTTTTTTTTCGCCCAAAGGAAAACCCGACCATGACCGACAAGCCGAACAACGACCAGCCCAGCAGCGTAACGCTGGCCTCGCGCCGCAGCTTTCTCAAGCATTCGATCATCGCCGCCAGCGGCGTCGCCCTGTTCGGCGGCATGTCCCTGGGCATGCGTTCGGCCGCCTGGGCGGCGGGCGGTGACGTGGAAACCAGCAAGGCCAAGCTCGGCTTCATCGCCCTGACCGACGCCGCACCGTTGTTCGTCGCCGCCGAGAAGGGCTTCTTCGCCAAATACGGGATGACCGAAGTCGAGGTGCTCAAGCAATCGTCCTGGGGCACCACCCGCGACAATCTGGTGCTCGGCTCGGCGAAGAACGGCATCGACGGCGCGCATATCCTCACGCCGATGCCCTACCTGATCAGCGCCGGCATCGTCACGCCGAACAACCAGCCGGTGGCCATGTCGATCCTGGCGCGGCTGAACCTGGCCGGGCAGTGCATCTCGGTCGGCGAGGAATATCGCGACCTGAAGATCGGCCTCGACAGCACCCCGTTCAAGGCCGCGCTGGAGGCGAAGAAGGCCAGCGGCAAGAAGGTCAGTGCGGCGATGACTTTCCCCGGCGGCACTCATGACCTGTGGATGCGCTACTGGCTGGCGGCAGGTGGCATCGACCCGAATGCCGACATCAACACCATCGTCGTGCCGCCGGCGCAGATGGTCGCCAACATGAAGGTTGGCAGCATGGACACCTTCTGCGTCTGCGAGCCGTGGAACGCCCAGCTGATCAACCAGAAGATCGGCTACACCGCCAACACCACCGGCGAGCTGTGGCACAACCACCCGGAGAAAGCCTTCGCCCTGCGCAGCGACTACGTGGCCACCAACCCCAACGCGGCCAAGGCGCTGACCATGGCGATCATGGAAGCCCAGCAGTTCTGCGAGAAACCGGAGAACAAGGAAGAAGTGGCGAAGATCTGCTCGCAGCGCAAGTGGATCGGCGCGCCCTACAAGGACATCGTCGACCGCATGAAGGGCAACTTCGCCTACGGCACCGGCAAGGTCATCGAGAACCACCCCGAGCAGATGCGCTACTGGGACGACCACGCCTCCTACCCCTTCCAGAGCCACGACCTCTGGTTCCTCACCGAGAACAAGCGCTGGGGTTACCTGCCAACCGACTTCGACAGCCAGGCGCTGATCGCCACGGTCAACCGCGAGGACATCTGGCGTGCCGCCGCTGGCGAACTGAACCTGTCCGCCGAGCTGATCCCGGCCTCCACCTCCCGCGGCGTGGAGAATTTCTTCGACGGCAAGGTGTTCGATCCCGAGAACCCGCAAGCCTATCTGGACAGCCTGACCATCAAGGCCATGGCCTGATAACCGCAACCCGCGAGGAAAAGCCCATGAATGCCAACGTCAAACTGCAGCCCGCCAGCGCCGAGCCGGTGTCCATCGTCCGCCCATCGCGGCTCGCCACGCTGGCTCGGCGCAGCGGCCGCTACGCGGTGCAACAGCTGGTGCCACCGCTGGTGATCCTGCTTGTGCTCGGCGTGATCTGGGAAATGCTCTGCTCCGGCGCAGACGCCGCGCTGCCGCCGCCCTCGCAGGTGGTCGCGGAAACCTGGGAGCTG
>DNMQ01000139.1 GCA_003488145.1 Pseudomonas sp. | reverse complement strand
GGGCGCCAACGTGCTGCTGCTCGACGAACCGTCCAACGACCTCGACGTGGAAACCCTGCGCTCGCTGGAAGAGGCACTGCTGGACTTCCCCGGCTCGGCCATAGTGATCTCCCACGACCGCTGGTTCCTCGACCGCGTCGCCACCCACATCCTCTCCTACGAGGACGATGGCGGTGTCGTGTTCTTCGAAGGCAACTACACCGAGTATGAAGCCGATCGCAAGAAGCGCCTCGGTGACGCGGCCTCCCAGCCACACCGCGTCAAGTACAAGAAGCTGGCGCAGTAAGCGGTAGATCACAACAACGGAGCCGGACAGGCTCCGTTGTCGTGTCTAGAGAAAGCACCCACAAATAGTGGCACAATGCCGCCTGCGTGAATTACTGATCCCTCCGGCAGGCGCGGCAATCGCACCATGCCGCCCCCCGCGACCGACAAAGGACAATTCGCATGGCGGCACTTGGGCTGCGCGGCAAATCACTGCTGGCATTGTTGCTCAGTTGCCTGCTTGCTTTCGTCTTTGCCGGTTTCATTGGCCGAGAGGCGTTGCTCGGCGTGCAGAGTCGCTTCGGCGAGGCCTATGCGCGCAATGTGGTCCAACTCAACCGCGAACGCCTGTTCGCACCGGTTTCACGCGAACTGGCACTGGCTCAACGGCTGGCGGCTTCGCAGCTGACGCTGGCCTGGTTGAACGACGAGCAGGACCCGGCCAAGCGCAAGATCTTTTTCCAGGAAGCGGCCGGCTACCAGCAGGCCTTCGGCGACCACGCCTACTTCGCCGCCTCGGCGAGCAGCAACGGCTACTACTCGAACGGACCCGACCAGCCACCCAGCGATGCGCCTCGCTATGTGATGGCCCCAGACGCCCCGCGCGACGAATGGTTCTTCCAGACACTGCAGGCCGATACCCCCTACGCCATCAACGTCGACCGCTCGGTGGTCACCGAGGAGCTCAAGGTGTGGTTCAACGTGCAGGTGCGTGACGGCGATCGACGCCTGGGCCTGGTCGGTTCCGGCATCAGCCTGCAGGCATTTCTGGATGACTTCATCGAGGCGAACAAGGTCGGCGTCGAGTCGATGGTGCTCGATGCCTACGGCTCCATCCTCGTTCACCCTAATCAGAATCTGGTCACGCTCAACGCCGAAACCGCGCGTGGACGCTCCTTGTCGACGAGTATCCTCGGCCAGCTCGACGACCTCGGCGCGGCCTCGGCAGTGCGTCAGGCCATGGCGGAAAGCCGCGCGAACCCCGGCACGGTGGCGACGTTGCGCGTCACCCTGGATGGCGCGCCCCGCTTGCTGGCGCTGAGCTGGATTCCCGAGCTGCAGTGGTTCGTCGCCAGCGCCGTGGACCTGGGCACCGCACAGGTCGTCGAGGTGCGTCCGCTGCTGCCGGCCATCGCCCTGTTTCTGGTGCTGTTCCTGCTGCTGATCGGTGGTGGTGCCTGGCTGGTCGAGAAACGTGTGCTCAAACCGCTGCGCCAGCTGAGACGCAGCGCCCAGGCCCTGGCTGCGGGACAGTACGATGCCCCCCTGCCCCTGCACCGGCAGGACGAGATCGGCGAACTCAGCGCAGCCTTCGGTGCCATGGCGCAGCAGGTTCGCAGCCACACCAGCGAGCTGGAGAATCGTGTGCGTGAGCGCACCCGCGACCTGGAACAGGCCAACCTGGAAATGGCCGCCGCGCACAAGAAGATCGACGACTCGATCGACTACGCCAGCCTTATTCAGCGCTCGATCCTGCCCAACCGGCAGCTGGTCACCGCCATGGGCGATCGTCATGCGGTGCTCTGGCGGCCACGTGATGTCGTCGGCGGCGACTTCTATGTGTATCGCGCCGACGAGCATGGCTGCCTGTTCGGAATCGTCGACTGTGCCGGCCACGGCGTGCCCGGCGCGTTGATGACGATGCTGGCCCACGCCGCCATCGATCAGGCGCTCGGCACGACCGGCCTGGACGACCCCGCCGCCGCGCTCGCGCGTACCGATGCGATCGTGCGCAACATGCTGCGCGAAGAGCAGGATTCCCATGCCCTGGCGACCAACATGGATATCGGCCTCGCCTATGTCGATTTGCGCCAGCGCAAGGTGCATTATTCCGGCGCGAAGATTGCGTTGTACTACTGTGATGGCGAAGAGGTGCACGAGATCAAGGCAGCGCGGCGCGCCATCGGCGATAAACGCATCGGCGACTACCGCAACACCAGCGTCGACCTGCAACCGGGGCGGACCTTCTACATGACTACCGACGGTTTCCTCGACCAGGCCGGCGGCGACGACGGGTTCGGCTTTGGCAACAGCCGCTTCGCCAGCATGATCCGCGAGCATGCACGGCTTCCCCTGGCCGAACAGGGCGAAGCCTTCAGCCTCGCACTGGCGCGCTATCAGGGTGAATTCCCACAGCGCGATGACATCACGATGTTATGTTTCCGCTTCGATTGAGACAGGGAGTTGGCCATGGCCCCCATTGACATGTTCGCGATGCGCGAATGCTACAACCAGCAACAGATCATGCTGTGCTTCAACGGCCCCATCTCCCGCAGCCTGATCGAAGAGATCGGCAATGCCCTGCGCAACTACATGAGCGAAGAGCAGGCGCACCCGTCCTCGGCCATGGACGTGTTCGCCGTGTACATCGAGATGACGCAGAACATTCGCCACTACACCCGCGAAAAGAACTGGTCCGATCAGCAGGCCGGCGCCACAGTCGTGGTCGCACGCGATGACCAGGGCCGCTACGTGGTTTCGGCCGGCAACCTGATCGAAACCGCCGACGGCCAGCAACTGCTTGCCGCCGTCGCGGAACTGGCAAAAAAGGACAAGGCCGGCCTCAAGGCCCTGTACAAGGAACAATTGCGCAAGCCGCGTGACGAACACGTGGCAACCGGCGCCGGACTCGGCCTGATCGATATTGCCCGCAAGTCCAGCGAGCCGCTCAAGGCTTCGTTGCAGCCGGTCTCCGACGAGCTTTCCTTCATCAGCCTGAGCGCCGTCATCTGAAACTCAAGAGCATCCCCATGAACGATTTTTCAATCCCCGGCAGTCAGTCCACTCCCGCCATCCAGTCCGACTGGGAAAAAGGCATCGTCTCGATGCAGGGCGACTCGTACCCGGAAAATTCCTACGAGCTGTTCCACCAGGTCTTCGAATGGATCGAGCGCTTCCTCGGCGAATCCGCACATCCGCTCAACCTCGAGCTGCGCCTGCTGTACCTGAACACCAGCAGCATCAAGGCGATGATGGACATTTTCGACCTGCTCGAAGCCGCCTATCAGGAAGGCCGGCAGGTCGCGGTCAACTGGTACTACGACATCCGCAACGAGCGCGTCGTGGAGTTGGCCGAAGAGTTCAAGGAAGACTGCACCTTCCCCTTTTTCATCCAGAGTCACGACTGACAGAAGGTCGATATGCGTGGGCCATCGCCGCTAGAGCAAGAGGTCATCAATCTCCTCGCCGATCCGCAGTTCGAGGGGCACCCGCTGAAGGAAGCGCTGAGCCAGCTGTGGGGAGCGCACCATGACCTGCTTGGCCGGATCGAGCGCATCGCCCGCGTATCGGACGGCTACCAGAGCATCGCCCGCGAGCGCGAACTGAGCCTGGCCGCCCGCTTCGACAAGCAGTTGCGCCAGCTGGAAAAGGTCGCACGCATCTCCGACCGCTATCAGATGATGATGCAGGACCTGAATGCCTCGCTGCGCGAAGCCTCGACTCTCGACACCCTGACCGGCATCGCCAACCGCCGCCTGCTGACCGAGCGCCTGCGTGAGGAAAGCGAGCGCGCCAAACGCTACGGCCGCCCGCTGGCCGTGGTCATGCTGGACATCGACCGTTTCAAGGTCATCAACGACGAGTACGGCCACGAAGTCGGCGACCGCGTGCTCATCGAAGTGGTGCGCGTCATGGAATCGGAGATTCGCGAGCACGACCTCTGCGGTCGCTGGGGCGGCGAGGAGTTCCTCATCCTGATGCCGGAAAGCAGCGCCAAAATGGCCTGCACGGTGATACGCCGTCTTGGCGACAGCATTGCCGCGCTCGGCGTGCGGGTAAACGATGACCTGCTCGGGGTAACCGCCAGCATGGGTATCGCCGAGCTGCGCGCCGACGAAACCTACTCGAGCACCATCAACCGCGCCGACATCGCGCTGCTGAGAGCCAAGCGCAGTGGTCGCAATCGCTGTGAGCTGGCCGACTAGCCATCACCCCACCAGGCACAAGAATGACGCACCCAGCGCTCCAATTCCGTGCAAATCGAGCAACGCCTCCGCCCTGTGAAGTCTGAAGCATCGGGAAACATAGAAACCAGACGCCACGCGCGGAGCCGAGACCTTCAGCACCACTACCCCTCAAACGCACCATTTGGCGGCATGCCAGACTCATGTCGCACTTCCGCGGTGCAAATCAGGTTTGCTACAGTCTCCGGCCAAAATTATTAATGACTGCCGACACGCGGTCGCCGAGGGCCTACCTGATGATCGAAACCGTTGATGCCTTTCTCGCGCGGTTGAAGCAACGCGACCCCCACCAACCCGAGTTCCACCAGGCGGTGGAAGAAGTGGTTCGCAGCCTCTGGCCCTTCCTCGAAGCCCATCCGCATTACATGCAGGCTGGCATCATCGAACGTATGGTCGAGCCGGAGCGCTCGATCATCTTCCGCGTGCCCTGGGTCGACGACCAGGGCCGCGTGCAGGTCAATCGCGGCTTCCGCATCCAGATGAACAGCGCCATCGGCCCATACAAAGGTGGCCTGCGCTTCCATCCGTCGGTGAACATCGGCGTCCTCAAGTTCCTCGCCTTTGAACAGGTCTTCAAGAACTCCCTGACTTCGCTGCCCATGGGCGGCGGCAAGGGTGGCTCGGACTTCAACCCCAAGGGCAAGAGTGACAACGAAGTGATGCGCTTCTGCCAGTCGTTCATGACCGAGCTGTACCGCCACATCGGCGCGGATCTCGACGTGCCGGCCGGTGACATCGGCGTCGGCGGCCGCGAGATCGGCTTCCTCTTCGGTCAGTACAAGCGCCTGTCCAACCAGTTCACCTCCGTCCTGACCGGCAAGGGCCTGGCCTANNCGAGGAAATGCTCAAGAGCAGCCACAGCAGCTTCGAAGGCAAGCGCGTGGCGATCTCCGGTTCCGGCAACGTCGCGCAGTACGCGGCGCAGAAGGTCATGGAACTGGGTGGCCGGGTCGTCTCGCTGTCCGACTCGGGCGGCACCCTGCACTTCGCGGACGGCATGACCGCCGAGCAGTGGACATACCTGATGGACCTGAAGAACGTCCGTCGCGGTCGCCTCGAGGAGATGGGCACGCACTTCGGCGTCACCTACCTGGCCGATCAGCGTCCGTGGAGCCTGCCGTGCGATATCGCCCTGCCCTGCGCCACGCAGAACGAACTGGATGGCGAAGACGCCCGCGCGCTGCTGAAGAACGGCTGCATCTGCGTGGCCGAAGGCGCGAACATGCCGTCGACCCTGGAAGCCGTCGACCTGTTCCTCGAGGCCGGCATCCTCTACGCACCGGGCAAGGCATCCAACGCCGGTGGTGTGGCCTGTAGCGGACTGGAGATGAGCCAGAACGCCATGCGCCTGCACTGGACCGCCGGCGAGGTGGACACCAAGCTGCACGGCATCATGCAATCGATCCACCACGCCTGCGTCGCCCACGGCGAGGAGAACGGCCGGATCAACTACGTCAAGGGCGCCAACATCGCCGGCTTCGTCAAGGTTGCCGATGCCATGCTGGCCCAGGGCGTCGTGTAACGGCTGCGCCCGCCGCCAAGCCCCAGCCAGAAAGACAAAGCCCCCGTCGGATCGTCCGGCGGGGGCTTTTGCTTTGCGGGGCTTCCCGTGGCAATCGACTACCAGTAGTTCTCCACTGCCACCTGACCGGGCCTGCGGGTCATCGCCAGGTTCAGATCACGGGCTTTCAGCACCGCACGGGTGTCCTCGATCATCTGCGGGTTGCCGCAGAGCATGATCCGCGAATGCTCAGGCGTCAGCTGCAGATCGGCGGCGCGCTCCAGTTCGCCGTTCTCGATCAGCGTGGTGATGCGCCCATGCAGCGCGCCGGGCACCCGTTCGCGCGTGACTACCGGCAGGTACAGCAGCTTCGCGCCCAGACCTTCCAGGTAGTCGCGCTGAGGCAGTTCGGCGATCAGCTGCTGATAGGCCAGCTCACGCGCCTCGCGCACGCTGTAGAC
>DNMQ01000141.1 GCA_003488145.1 Pseudomonas sp. | reverse complement strand
GCGGCCCGGGCGTGCCTGTCAGCAGCCCGCCACTCAGGTGCGAGGCGCCGGCCGCCAGCGCAGTGTCGAAGCTGCCGAGGCTGTGCCCGCCGAGGATGTAGTCGGAGAAGTTCTTGGTGGCGCTGTAGGCGATGAAGACGATCAGGATCATCGCCGCGATGTAGACCACGAAAGTGATCAGAGTGGGTGTGCTGACGTTCATGGGACTTGTTTTCCTTGTTGGTCCTGACGTTCCATCGCCAGCGCGGACAACGACCGGCACCCGCAACGGAACAATCGAGGGGCGCAAGGATAGCGCGTCATCCGCGTACTTGCGCGTGACCGCGAGGTTCTGCCTGCCGGAATGAACGAGGGCCGGCAGTAGCCTGCCGGCCCTCGTCAGTGCTGCAGGCAATTGTCCGCCTCAGAACGCCAGGCGCACGCCTACCGTCAGATTGCGCCCAGGCAGCAGCACCTCATCCTTGATGAAGGAGGTGTGCTGACGGGCCTTTTCGTCCAGCAGGTTGTTGGCCTTGAGGTAGAGCAGGTAATCGGTCTGGTTCAGCGAGCCGCTATAACCGAGGCTGGCGCCCAGCATGTTGTAGCCACCGGTTTCACTTTCGTAGTCGGCCAGCTCGTCCTGGCGCTGCACGCGATAGAACTCCAGCTGGCCGTTGAGTGCCGGGGTGAAGCTCTGGTCCACCCGCACACCGAGGCGATCGGCGGGGATACGCGGCAGGTCGCCGCCGCCGTCGCGCAGCTTGCCACGCACGTGGTCGCCGAAGAGGGTGAAGGCGGTGGCGTCGGTGACCTGGAAGCCCACCTCCCCTTCCGCCCCGGTGAGCACGGCGTCCTGCTGGCGGTACTCGATCTCGCGGTAGCCACCACCGATGTCGTTGCCGGTGTCGGCGGCATAGATGAAGTCATCCACCTCGTTGCGGAAAACGCTGAGGCTGAGGGTCGTGCGGCCGGCGAACTTGCGCAGGGTGATTTCGGCGTTGTGCGAGGTTTCTTCTTCCAGATCGACATTGCCCAGCTCAACGGTGCGGGTCGCCGCATGTGGGCCGTTGGCGTATAGCTCCTCGGCACTGGGCAGGCGCTGCGAGCGCGTCAGCGAGAACCCCAGCGAGTACTGCGGCGCGAAGGTCCAGACCGCACCGGCGGACATCGAGGTGCCGCTGTGATCGGTATCCGGACAGCCATCGGCATCGATGTCCTGCCATTCGTGGCGCAGGCCGAGTTCATAGCGCCAGGCGCCGGCGGTGTATTCCTCGAGCAGGAACAGGCCGTGGTTGCGGGTCAGCGTCTGCGGCACGTAGGCCTCCTCGCCGAGGGCTTCGAAGTCGCGACGCAGCGTCTGCGCGCCGACCACACCGCGCCAGCCGAACAGTGGCTGATGGGTCAGCTCCAGGCGTGCGTCGGTGGCATCGTTGTTGAAGCGGGTGCCCACTTCCCCGCCTTCGATTTCCTTGTGCTGATAGTCGCTGTGGCCGATGCGCAGCCGCGCAAGCTCGAATCCCGGCAGCGGATCGCTCAGCTCGCCGCGCAGATCCCAGCGCTTCTGGCGCATGTCGACATAAGGCACGCTGCCATGCTCGTCATGATCATGGTCGTCGTCATCGTCGTGATCATCATGGCCACCGCAGTGCCAGTCGCTGCCGTGGGTGTGGCAATCGGCGTGCTCATGGGCCAGCAGCCCGTAGCGATTGTTCTGCTCACCGTAGGCGGCGCCGATGTAACCGCGCTCGCCGATGAAGCTGGCGCCGAGATTGAAGCTGTCGGTGTCGTTGTAGGAACCTTCCTGCTTGTCCGGCGAACCAGGGATTTCATAAGGGTCGGCCTGGCGCTTGGTGCCTTCGGCGCGCACGGCGAAGTTGCCGCTGCCAGCGGTGATGCCGAACACCCCTGCCCCCTCGTTGGCGACGCTGTTGGCACGCAGCTCCAGCTCGCCTTCGTAGCCCTTCTCCGGCACGCGGGTGGGGATCTTCTTGTCGATCACGTTGACCACACCGCCGATTGCGCCGCCACCGTAGAGCAGGGTTGCCGGCCCCTTGAGGACCTCGATGCGCTCGGCCAGTAGCGGCTCGCTGGTCACCGCGTGGTCGGGGCTGATGGTCGAGGCATCGAGCAGTTCCACGCCATCGCTCAGCACCTTGACCCGTGCGCCATCCAGCCCGCGGATCACCGGGCGCGCCGCACCGGCGCCGAAGCTGCTGGAGCGCACGCCGGGCAGGCTTTCCAGCGTTTCACCCAGCGTTGCCTCGCGACGCAGCACCAGTTCATCTCCCTCCATCACGGCAGCCGGCGTGGTCATCTCATGGCTCTGCTTGGCCAGGCCGCTGGCGCTGACCACGACGGATTGCAGTTCGACCGGCTCGGCGGCCCAGGCAGCCGGAACCAGGGTCAGGCTGATCGCCCAGGCCAGGGGATGACGCTTCAGTTTCATGTGACTCTCCAGACAATGGCGGTTGCCTTCCTAGGCAACCGAAGACGGCTGTGCGCCGGCATCCGGTAGCGGAGCCAGCTTCGCGGGGCGAGAATCTAGCATGTTATATCGTAACATTTAACCCTGTTTTTCCAGTAACAGGTACAACGGATGCACCCTGTTCGTGGTCGACATGGAAACGCCGGGCGAACCGCGCGCGGCTTTTGCACCGCTTCGGGAGATAGATCATGACCGTAGACATCGACACCACCACCGGCACCTGCGCCGTGGTCATCAACGGCAACACGCACCGCAGCGCCCTGATGGACGTCCGCATCACCACCGATCCCCAGGCACGCATGTCGGTGATGAATATCGACGGCACCAGCATCCGAGTGCCGGAAGACGAAGCCGAACACCTGATTGCCGCGGGTGCAGTGGACGACCGATCCAATCTGGTAGCGGACGACTGAATCTGCGGCAGAAACGCAAAACCCCGGCTAGCCGGGGTTTTTTTTCAGGTTATTTAAAGCGAGATCCGCTGCAGCAACCGACTGTGGGAGCGCGCCCCCGCTTTTCGAACTCAGCTTCGCGCCGCGGCGACACTCCGACAGTAGCCTTAGCCGGCGTGGTAATCCGCGTCAGCTTCCTCGAAGCGCTTGATGATGGTCGGGGCCGGCTCGGCACCCATCTTGCTCACTACATAGATGGCGATGCTGGCGAGGATGAAACCGGGGATGATTTCGTACAGGCCCAGACCGATGAACTCCTTCCACACCACNNGATGGCGATCAGTGCGATCAGCAGCACCATCGCCCGGCCGACCCAGACCAGCTCGGTCTGCGAGGCGCTCTTGCGCAACATGGCCTTGTAGAAGTCCTGGGTCAGGGCGCTGGAGCTGACCAGCAACTGAGCACTGAGCGTACTCATCACCGCCGCCAGCACGCCGGAGAGGATGATGCCGGCGACCCAAGGGTTGAACAGGATCTTCACCAGCTCGAGGAAAACCCGCTCACCATTCTGGGTGACCGGCCCGGCCAGTTCCGGATGTCCGGCGAAGTAGGCGATACCGAAGAACCCCACCGCCACGGCACCGGCCAGCGTCAGGATCATCCAGGCCATGCCGATGCGGCGGGCGTTGGGGATGGTCTTGATCGA
>DNMQ01000140.1 GCA_003488145.1 Pseudomonas sp. | reverse complement strand
TTGCGCAGGATGTACTTCGGGTTGACCGCCTGCATGCGCGCCTGTCGCTCGGCCGGCTCGCTGCCCTCGCGTGCGGTGCGCGCGCAATAGTCCGCGGCCCAGGCATCGAAGCCCTGCAGATCGACGAAGTCCTCGCGCAGGCGGCGTACCGCCTGTTCGGCCGGGCTCTCGCTGAGTTCGCGGAAGAAGTTCGTGTAATCGACGGCACTGGCCTGCATCAGTTGCAGCGCGCGGCGTACAAGCGCTTCGTCATCCGCTTCGGCCTGGGCGAAACCCAGACGCCGGCGCATCAGGTCCAACCATTCGGCTTCGTACAGCGGCAGGAACAGCTCCATGGTTTCGCGCAGCACCTTGACCTCGACGAAAGGCGTCAGCGCCTGGGCCAGCGCGGCGAGGTTCCAGTGGGCGATGGGCACCTGGTTCTCGAAGGAGTAGCGGCCGGTGTCGTCAGAGTGGTTGCAGATGAAGCGCGCGTCGAAGTCGTCGAGAAAGGCGTAGGGGCCGAAATCGAAGGTGATGCCGAGGATCGACATGTTGTCGGTGTTCATCACCCCGTGGCAGAAGCCGTAGGCCTGCCAGCGGGCGATCAGCGCGGCAGTGCGTTCGAGCACCTCGCGGAAGAATGCGTAGAACGGCTCGGGGTGTTCCAGCAGTTCGCTGAAGTGCGCCTCGATGACGTGTTCGAGCAGCTGTTTCAGCTCGGCGTGCTGGCGGGTGTAATAGAAGAACTCGAAATGGCCGAAGCGCACATGACTGGGCGCCAGGCGCAGCAGCATGGCACCGCGCTCCGGGCGCTCGCGGTAGACCAGCGAATCCGAACCGGTGACGCACAGCGCCCGCGAGCTGGGAATGCCCAGCGCATGCAGATGTTCGCTGGCGAGGAACTCGCGAATCGACGAGCGCAGCACCGCGCGGCCGTCGCCCATGCGTGAATAGGGCGTCTTGCCGGCGCCCTTGAGGTGCAAATCCCAGTACTCGCCGGCCTCGTTGACCACTTCGCCAAGCAGCAGCCCGCGGCCATCGCCCAGTTGCGGGTTGTAGCTGCCGAACTGGTGGCCGGAATAGACCATCGCCCGTGGTTCGGCGGTCGACCAGATCTTGTGCCCGGAGAACAGTTCGGCGAACAGCGCCTGCTCGGCCTCGGCCGGGTCCAGATCCAGCAGCGCCATGGCCGCCTCGCTGACGACCACCAGGCGTGGATCGTTCAGTGGCTGCGGCGAGACCTCGGTGGAGAAGGTATCGCCGAGGCGGGCGAAGCGGTTGTCGAAGGTCAGCTGGGTCAGGCTTTTCAAGATGTCTCCGGCGGCGGCAGGCGGGCGAGGAGTGCCCGGCCGCAGCCGGGCGTTCTGGACGTTGGAGAGTGCGCGGTGCCCGGACGTTCCTCAGCCGCGATCGTCGGTCGCCGGCTTCGGCGCGTCGTCGGCGGGCTTCGGCGTGGCACTGAGCTGCAACTGCTGGCCGGCGAAGTTCTTCAGGAACACATCGACCTGGCGGAAGGCGATGTTGATGCCGGCCTTGGTGAATTCACGGTCGATGAAGCGGTTGATCTCATCGGTGGCCGGGTTGCGGTCGCCGAGATCACGCACGTGGATGCGTAGTTCGTGGTCCAGCGTGCTCTCGCCGAAGTTGAGGAAGAACACCTGCGGCTCCGGGTCCTTGAGTACGCGCGGGTTGGCTTGAGCGGCCTTGTAGAGCAGCGCCTTCACCTGCTCCAGGTCCGAGCCGTAGCCCACGCCGACCTTGACCGTCACGCGGGTCACGGTGTCGCTCAGCGACCAGTTGATCAGCTGACCGGTGATGAAGGTCTTGTTCGGGACGATGATGTCCTTGCGGTCGAAGTCGGTGATGGTGGTGGCGCGGATGCGAATCCGGCTGACCGTGCCCGACAAGTTGCCGATGGTCACCACGTCGCCGATTCGTACCGGGCGTTCGAAGAGGATGATCAGGCCGGAGATGAAGTTGGCGAAGATCTCCTGCAAGCCGAAACCCAGGCCCACCGATAGCGCGGCTACCAGCCACTGCAGCTTGTCCCAGCTGACGCCGAGGGTGGACAGCGTGGTGACGATGCCGAAGCCGGCCAGCGCATAGGACAGCAGCGTGGTGGTGGCGTAGGCGCTGCCCTGGGCCAGACGCAGCTTGGACAGCACCATGACTTCCAGCAGGCCGGGCAGGTTGCGCGCCAGGGCCACGGTGATGGCGATGATCAGCAGTGCGCCGAGCAGGTTGTTCAGGCTGATCGCCGCGGTGGTCAGGGCATCGCCGCTGCCGGTGGTGTATTCGTACAGGGTGATGTTGTCCAGGTAGGACACCACCGAGATCAGGTCGGACCAGACCCAGTACAGCGCCACGAGGAACACGCCGAACATGGTCAGGCGGGTCAGGCGCAGCGACTGCTGGTTGACCTGTTCGATGTCCAGCCCAGGTTCGCCCTGGGTTTCCACCGTGTCGCTGCCATCGTCGCCCTGCGCCTGGCGTTTGGCCAGGGCGCGCTTGTAGGCCAGCCGCCGCGCCGCGACGGTGAGGCCGCGGACCAGTGCCGCCTCGATGACGATCCAGATCATCAGCAGGTAGAGCGTGTCGATCAGGCGGTCGGTCAGCTTCAGCGCCGTGTAGTAGTAGCCAAAGCCCACCGCGACGATCAGCGCGATCGGCAGCACGCTGAACAGCAGGCCGATCATCAGGCGCAGCGGCGGGGCGTTCTGGCTCGACGGGCCCTTGAGCAGCAGGCGGTTGAGACGCCAGCTCATCAGGGCGAAGCAGGTCAGCACCACGAGAATGCCGAGCACGTCGTCGGCCAGCCGCGCCGGTTGATGTTCGGCGACGCTGACCACTGCTACCAAGGCCATGACGATCAGCCCCAGCCGGCGAATCTCGTCACGCAGGAAGGCCACCTGCGGCCGCGACCAGCCGAAGTGCAGCTCGGCTACGCGCCCTGGCGAGAGCATGCGGTAGGCGCTGTAGAACACCAGCCAGGCCTGGGCCATTTCGTACAGGGCGGCGCCGAGGACGTAGTTCTGCCCGCGCGCGTCCATCTGCAGCAGGTAGCCGCAAAGGGCCAGGAACATCGCGCCGGGCAGCGCCAGCAGCAGGTTTAGCAGCAGCGCCAGCGGGGTGTGCAACTGGCTGTCGTTGCGGAAATGGCCGATTTCCTCGCTCAGCGAGCTGAGTTTGGCGTCGATCTTCTTGCGCCACCAGAGCAGCGCGGCGATCAGCAGCAGCAGCGGCAGGAAGAACAGCGGCCGTTCCTTCAGCCCCGCGCCCAGCTCCTGTACCGCGGACAGCCAGGGCATGGCCGCAAGCTGCGCCTTGAGTCGGCGAACCGAACCCTGCAGCCAGTCCAAATCAAGCGGCTTGTTGCTGGGAATCCAGAACATCTGCTCGTCGAGGGTATTGCTGAGAGCGCTGGCGGTGTCCTGCAGCTGCTTCTGGTTGAGCTGCAGGGTGATCGAGGCGTTGAGCAGTGAGTCCAGCTCACGGTTGAGTCGGTCGAGCAGCTCGCTGCGGGTGGTGGCCAGGTCGAGCAGGGTGCGGCGCAGTTCGGGGGTCACTTCCTCCTCTTTCTGCTCGGCCAGCAACTGGTCGACATAGGCGGCGGCATTGCCCGCGGCTTCACGGCGCTGGTTGAGCTCGAACTGATAGAGACGGATATCGGCGATTTCGTCGGCGAGGTCCTTGTCCAGCTGCAGGCTCGGCAGCGCCTGTTTCTGCTGGTAGAGGATGCGCGACAGCAGCAGGCTGCCTTCGAGCACGGCGATCTGTTCTTCCAGCGCCTGGTCGGTCTGGTTGAGGGTATCGAGCTGCTGGCGGGTCTGCAGGTTCTGCTGGTTGAGGCGGTTGAGGCGCTCGGTGGCCCGCAGCAGGTAGTCGGACAGCTTGAGGTTCTCGGCGCTTTCGGCGGCGAGCAGCTTGTCCGAGCCGGCCTGCTGCACCCGCGCGGAGAACTCGGCGACGGTCTGCTCCGATTCGGCACGGCGCTTCTCGTTGATCAGCCCTTGCAGGGCCTGGGTGTCCTGCTCGGCACGGGCGATGCGCTCGGCCAGCAGGTCGCGGCGGGCCTTGCCCAGGTCCTGCAGCAGGCTGTTGCCGGCCAGCTCCTGGCGGCGCAGTTCGATCTGCGCGCTGAGCGAGGCGATCTCCGCTTCCAGCAGCGCGCGGCGTTCCTCGCTCAATGGCTTGCCGGATTCGCGTCCGCCCTTGAGCAGGTTGTTGATTTCCTGGATGCGCGTCTGTGCCGTGCCGATCTGCGCCTGGGCGCGCTCGGGACGGGTCTGCGCGCTGATGATCATGCTGTTGGCGGCACTGAACTGTTTCTGCCATTCGGACAGCTCCTCGACCCGCGCGCTCAGGCGCTGCTCGAGTGCCTCCACCGACTGGCTGGCATAGCGCTTGGCGGGGTCTTCGTCCGGGCTGGCCTTGAGTTTCGCCAGCTCGCGCTGAGCTTCGGTGATCTCCTTCGGCGCCTGCGCCAGCTGCGCTTTCAGTTCGGCCAGGCGGGTTTCGCTGGTCGCGGCCTGCTCGCTCATGCGCCGGGTCTGCTCGTCCAGCGAGGGTTGTGCGGATTTCGTTTCGCCTTCGCTGGCGGGCGGGGTGCCCGTCAGGCTGTCCAGCGATTGAGCATGCAGGGGGGCGACAAACAGGCAGAACGTCGAGAGCAACAGGGCGCGCAGAAGGGACATGGGGGCAGTGACGCAGCGGATGACCAGAAAGTGCGAAAGTCTACGGGCTGCGCCTGTCCAGCGCGAGTACCGCGCAACCGGTCGAGTGATGAGCGGTGAGGCCGCGTCATCCGCCGGCCATGGTGGCTTTAGAACATCAGCTGTGGGCCTGGCTTGTCACCTTCCGGAAACTTCAGGCCGACCTTGCGCACTTCGCCGGCTTCCATTGCTGCCACGGTCCAGGTCAGCCCATTCCATTCGATCTGGTCGCCCACCACCGGATTGCCATTGACCTGCTCGGCCATGAAGTTGCCGATGGTCTGGTTGCCGTCCACATCGCCGAGCTTGAGGCCGTAGAGCGCGGTGATGGCGCTGAGCTGGGCGTCGGCCTCGAGGATGAAGTCGCCGAAGAAACGCAGGTCCTGGCCGCGCTTGGGTGCCTGGCTGAACAGCTTGCCGAGGGCTGGCAGGTCTTCGTCATGACCGATCACGCAGAGGATATCGTCCACCTGCAGCCGCGTGCTGCCGGACGGGTGCAGCAGATTCTTGCCGCGGAAGAGGGCGGCGATGCGCGTGCCGGGTGGCATCTTCAGTTCGCGCAGAGCGGCACCGACGCACCATTTGCTGGCGCTCAGGCGGTAGACGAACATCTCCCACTGGCTGGTGGCGTGCACCTGCAGGCCCGTACGCGAAACCGGCATGGGCGACGGCGGTACCTCGACCTTGGCCTTCTTCGCCGCCCAGGCCAGCGTCGAACCCTGCAGCAGCAGCGACACCAGGACGATGAAGAACGCCACATTGAAGAACAGCTGGGCGTTTTCCAGCCCGGCCATCAGCGGGAATACCGCGAGGATCACCGGCACCGCACCACGCAGGCCGATCCAGGAAATGAACAGGCGTTCGCGCAGGTGGAAGCTGCGGAACGGCAACAGGCTGACGAACACCGCCAGCGGGCGGGCGAACAGGATCATCCACAGCGACAGCGCCAGTGCCGGCAGGGCGATGGGCAAGAGTTCGCTGGGGGTGAGCAGCAGGCCGAGCACAAGGAACATGCCGATCTGGCTGAGCCAGGCCAGGCCGTCGAACATGTGCAGGATGCCGTGGCGGTTGCGGATCGGCCGGTTACCCAGCAGCAGACCGCAGACGTAGATGGCGAGGATGCCGCTGCCGCCGATGGCGCCGGACAGGGCGAAGATCATCAGGCCGCCGGCCACTGCCAGCAGCGGGTAGAGCCCGTCGGCCACCGACAGCCGGTTGATCAGCTGCAGCAGCAGCCAGCCGCCAGCCAGACCGAGCACGGTGCCTATACCGAACTGTTGCAGCAGAGTCAGCAGGAAGTCCCAGCCGAAGGTGGTCTGCCCGGCGAGCAGCATGTCGATCAGCGCGACGGTAAGGAACATCGCCATCGGGTCGTTGCTGCCCGACTCGATTTCCAGCGTCGAACCGACCCGCTCGTTCAGGCCCTTGCCGTTGAGCAGGTTGAACACCACGGCGGCATCGGTGGAGCCGACGATCGCGCCGATCAGCAGGCCCTGCAGCAGCGGCAAATCGAACAGCCAGGCAGCGGCCAGCCCGGTAAAGCCGGAGGTGATCGCCACGCCCAGGGTCGCCAGCGAGAACGCCGGTTTCAGGGCCACGCGGAAGGTTGCGGTACGGGTACGCATGCCACCGTCGAGGAGAATCACCGCCAGCGCCAGGTTGCTGATGACGAAGGCCAGCTGATAGTCCTCGAAGACGATACCGCCTACGCCATCGACCCCGGCAAGCATGCCGACGCCGAGGAAAATCACCAGGATCGGCACGCCGAGACGCGCCGAAAGGGAACTCATCAGGATGCTCGCCGCCACCAACAAGGCACCGATAAAGAACAGGTGGTTGATGTTGCCGACGTCCAAATGAAGTCTCCGTTAGAGATAGCTGCCGCGTGCCCATGCACGGGATATGCCAGCGATTCTAACCCGATGATTTGACGGGCTGTCAAAAAAACGCCCCGCAGGAGCGGGGCGCTGTTACAGCATGTGCGGCACGCTCTAGAACCAGGCGTCCTGCATGGTCAGGCAGGTGTCGTCGCGTGCTTCGAGGACGGCCAGCTCGTGCGCGCAAGCCGGTACTTCCCAGGTCAGAAAGTAACGCGCGGCCTGCAGCTTGCCACGGTAGAAGTCCGCATCCGCCGAGTTGCCCTCGGCCAGCCCGCGTTCGGCGCGCAGTGCCTGCTCCAGCCAGCGCCAGCCGATCACTGCATGGCCGAACACCTTCAGGTACAGCGCCGAGTTGGCCAGCGCCTGGTTGACCTTGCCGGCTGCCAGATCGCCGAGCAGCGCCTGGGTCACGCTGGTCAGGCGGGCGATGTGCTGCTCCAGCGGCTGGCGCAGTGCGGTCAGCGAGTCGTACTCGGCGGCACGTGCGCAGCTGGCCTGGATCAACCCGAGCAGCTGGCGCAGGCCGGCACCCTTGTTCTGCATCAGCTTGCGGCCGAGCAGGTCCAGCGCCTGGATGCCGTGGGTGCCTTCGTGGATCGGATTGAGGCGGTTGTCGCGGTAGTACTGTTCCACCGGGTATTCGCGGGTGTAGCCATGCCCACCGAGAATCTGGATGGCCAGTTCGTTGGCCTTCAGGCAGTACTCCGACGGCCAGGATTTGACGATCGGCGTCAGCAGGTCGAGCAGCTCGCCAGCGTTGCGCCGCTCCTCGTCGCTCTCGGCGGTGTGCTCGTCGTCCACCAGGCGTGCCGAGTACAGGCCGAGATCGAAGGCGCCTTCGACATAGGCCTTCTGCATCAGCAGCATGCGCTTGACGTCGGTGTGCTCGATGATCGGCACCTGGGTCGAGGCCGGGTCCTTGCCGTCCGGCAGGCGGCCCTGCGGACGCTCGCGGGCGTAGTTCAGCGAGTAGAGGTAGCCGGCGTAGCCGAGCATGATCGCGCCCATGCCGACGCCGATGCGCGCCTCGTTCATCATCTGGAACATGTAGGCCAGGCCCTTGTGCGGCTCGCCTACCAGATAGCCGACGCAGTTGCCGTTGTCGCCGAAGTTCAGCGCCGTGCTGGTGGTGCCGCGCCAACCCATCTTGTGGAACAGGCCGGCCAGCAGCACGTCGTTGCGCTCGCCCAGCGAGCCGTCGTCGTTGACCAGGAACTTCGGCACGATGAACAGGCTGATGCCCTTCACCCCGGGCGGCGCGTCCGGCAGCTTGGCCAGCACCATGTGCACGATGTTTTCCGACAGCGGGTGGTCGCCGCCGGAAATGAAGATCTTGTTGCCCTTGAGGCGATAGCTGCCGTCACCGGCCGGTTCGGCGCGGGTGCGGATGTCCGACAGCGACGAGCCGGCATGCGGCTCGGTGAGTGCCATGGTGCCGAAGAAGCGGCCCTCGAGCATCGGCTGCAGGAAGCGCTGCTTCTGCTCGTCGGAGCCGAAGGCCTCGATCAGGTGCGAGGCGCCCATGCTCAGCATTGGGTAGGAGCTGGTGGCGATGTTGGCCGACTGGAAATGCGCGAAGCAGGCCCGCGACAGCAGATTCGGCAGCTGCATGCCGCCGTCGTCGAAGCTGCGCTGGGCGTTGTGAAATCCCGCCTCGATGAAGGCGTCCACGGCCGGCTTGACCTCGGGAATCAGCACCGCTTCGCCGTTGACGTACTGCGGCTCGTGCTCGTCGGACTTGCGGTTGTGCGGTGCGAAGTATTTCTCGGCGATGGTGCGCGCGGTGCCGATGGCGGCGTCGAAGGTTTCGCGGCTGTGATCGGCGAAGTGCTCGCGGCGGGTCAGGGCCTCGGCGTCCAGCACTTCGTAGAGTTCGAATGCCAGGTTACGCGGGCAGAGCAGGGTCTCGGTCATGGTCAACCTCCGTTTTTATCGGCCCGAGTCTAAGGACCGCGGTTTTCCATTGCCTAGCTTCATCCATTGCACTGATGAAGCGTCAACACGGGGTCGCTCCATTCAGCCGAACAGCTGGCGCATGAGCGCGGCCAGTCCGCCATCGCCCAGGCCGGCGGCATCAAGATGGCTGAGGGCGGCCTCTCGATGGGTTGCCAGCTGCTGCTCTGCCGCCTGCTGGCCAAGCAGCGAGACCACGGTCGCCTTGGCCCGGTCCTGCTGGCAGTCCTTGCCGGTCTGTTCGGGCGTCAGGCCATCGGCGATATCGTCGAGCAGCTGAAACGCCAGGCCCAGTTCGTTGGCAAAGCCTTGCAGATGGCGTGTCCGCGTCCGCTCAGCCCCCGCGAGCAGGGCCGCAACTTCCAATGCGGCGGTGAACAGCGAGCTGGTTTTCAGCTGATTGGTGGCAATCACCGCATCGAGCTGCTGTGCTTCTTGTGCGCCATGCAGGTCGCGAAATTGCCCACGCACCAGGCCCTGTGCGCCGACCGCTCGCGCCAGTGTGGCCACCGCGTCGTTGCGCTGCCTGGGGGTGAGCCTGGGCGCGGTGGCGGTTATGCCATAGGCATGGCTGAGCAGGGCCACTGAGGCGAGGACGGCGACATCCTCGCCGAAACGCAGATGAATGGTCGGCTGGCCGCGCCGCAGGCTGGCGTTGTCCATGCATGGCATGTCGTCGAGAAACAGCGAGGCGGCGTGGATCATCTCCAGCGCACAGGCCGGGTCCAGGCCGATATCGGGGTCGACGCCGAGATCTCCCAGCGCCAGCAGCAACAACAGTGGCCTGATTCGTTTGCCGGGAGCGAGGGTGCCTTCACGTAACGCCAGCGTGACCTTGTCCAGCTCCGACTCGGGTCGCGGCAGGCGCATGGCCAGGCGCTCGTCGACCTGTCGCCGCAGGCGCAGCAGGCTGTCGCATTGCGGAAGCGGGAGGGTGGAATTCTGCGTTTGCATGGCGGTGCCCTCGCTGGCGCCTCAGTTCGAGCACCAGGGTTGTGCAATGTTGTACAACGATTGGACGTTATGACAAAAACCTGTACAACTCGTTGCCATCGCATAGCACTTTTTTCAGGGCGTCACGTCCAAACAAGTCTTCCCGGGAGCCGATTTCCATGAGCAAACAATCGTTGGTCAGCCGCAAAAACGATCATCTGGATATCGTCCTGGACCCGACGCGGGCAGCCGGTGCGACGGGTACCGGTTTCGGCGCATTTCGCTTTGAGCACTGCGCCCTGCCCGAGTTGCACCTTGATGAGATCGACCTGCATAGCGCGCTGTTCGGGCGCCAGCTGCGGGCGCCGCTGCTGATCAGCTCGATGACTGGCGGCGCCGCACGTTCTGCTGCGATTAATGCGCACCTGGCGGAAGCCGCGCAACACTTGGGTATCGCCATGGCGGTGGGTTCGCAGCGGGTTGCGCTTGAAACCGCGGGAGATCAGGGCCTGACCGTGCAGCTGCGCCAGCTCGCGCCGGACATCCTCCTGCTGGCCAACTTCGGTGCCGCGCAGCTGGTACGCGGCTACGGTGTGGACGAGGCGCGGCGGGCGGTCGAGATGATCGATGGCGATGCGCTGATCGTGCACCTGAACCCGCTGCAGGAAGCGGTGCAGCCGGGTGGCGACCGTGATTGGCGAGGCGTGCTGCGGGCGATCGAAGCGCTTGCCAGCCGCCTGGCTGCGCCTGTGGTGATCAAGGAAGTCGGTGCCGGCATATCCGCGACGGTGGCACGGCAGCTGGTCGACGCCGGTGTTGCCGCCATTGATGTCGCGGGGTCCGGCGGGACCAGCTGGGCCGCGGTGGAAGCCGAGCGCGCCAGCGATGTCAGCCAGCGCGCGATCGCCCAGGCCTTCGCCGAATGGGGCATCCCCACGGCGCAGGCGCTGCAGGCCGTGCGCAAGGCCTGCCCGGATACGCCGCTGATCGCTTCCGGTGGCATTCGCGACGGTGTGGAGGCGGCCAAGGCGATCTGCCTGGGCGCCGATCTGGTAGGGCAGGCAGCGGGTGTGCTGCAAGCCGCGATGCTGAGCAGTGAGGCGGTGGTCAAGCACTTTGAAGTGCTGATCGAGCAACTGCGCATCGCCTGTTTCTGTACAGGCTCGGCCGGCCTGGCCGAGCTGCGGCAGGCGCGGCTGCTGCAAGTGCCCACTGTCTGATGCCGGGCGGAGCCGCCAGATGACTCATTTCGCGGCAATTGCGCCGCCCTTTCTCAGTCACCTGCGCGCGTTCGAAGCAGTCGCCTGGGCGCTGACGCAGCGAGGCCACCGAGTGACTTTCGTCCAGCATGCCGATGTCGCCGAGCTGTTGACGTTGCCCTCGGCCGGATTTGCCGCCATCGGCGCCGAGTCCCATCCGCCGGGCAGCCTGGCTGCGGTGGTCCGCCGCGCCGCGCAACCGGGGCCGTTCGGCATTCGGCGGGTCATCGCCGACATGGCGGCGAGTACTGCACTGTTCTGTCGCGAGGCGCCGGGCATGCTGCGTTCGCTAAAGGTCGACGCCGTGCTGGCCGATCAGATGGAGCCAGCGGGCGCGCTGGTGGCCGAGCATCTTGGCCTGCCGTTCGTATCCATCGCCTGCGCCTTGCCGTTCAATCGCGAGCCGCTGGTGCCCTTGCCGGTGATGCCTTGGCGCTACCGGGCGACCGACTGGGGCGAGCAGCTCAACCTGCACAGCAGTCGTGTCTACGACCGCCTGATGCGCCCCCACGCCGAGGTGATCCAGCACTACTGTCAGGCGTTCGGCCTGGCGCCGCGCTCGACCTTGAGCGAGTGCCTGTCGCCCCTGCTGCAGGTCAGCCAGACGGTGCCTAGCTTCGACTTTCCGCGCCGCCAGCTCCCGGAGAATTTTCATGCTGTCGGGCCGTTGCGGCGTCCGCTGGAAAACGAAGCCGAGCTGAACCTGCCAATCGATCCGACGCGGCCGTTTGTCTTCGCCTCGCTGGGCACCCTGCAGGGTCATCGCTACGGGCTGCTGCGCAATATCGCCCGCGCCTGCAAGCCTCTCGGCGTACAGCTGTTGGTCGCCCATTGCGGCGGGCTGAATGCTGTACAAGCTGCGCGGCTACGCGAGGAGGGCGCGCATTGGGTCACCGACTTCGCACCACAGCGCGCGGCATTGGCCAGGGCCTCGGCGGTCGTCACCCACGCCGGACTGAACACCGTGCTCGATGCGCTGGAGGCCGGTGTGCCGATGCTGGCGCTGCCGATTGCCTTCGATCAGCCGGGTGTCGCAGCGCGTATCGAACACGCCGGTGTCGGGCTGCGGCTACAGCCATGGCTGGCGAGCCCGGCGCGGATCGGCCACGCGTTGCAGCGGCTGTTGAACGAAGGCGAGTTTCGCCAGCGGGCGGCGCAACTGGGAGCAGAAGTGCGTGAGGCCGGTGGTGCGGTGCGTGCCGCCGAGCTGATCGAGGCTGCGCTCGGGACAGATGGGCAACGGCTGGAGGTGGCGAGTGGCGCTTGATGCGGACCTGATCCTGGTTGGCGGCGGGCTGGCCAACGGCCTTTTGGCCCTGCGCCTGCGTCAGCAGCGGCCTGATCTGCGCCTGCTGCTCGTTGAGCAGGGCGACACCCTGGGCGGCAATCACACCTGGTCGTTTCACCAGCACGATCTGACGCCGGCTCAGCACCGTTGGCTGGAGCCCATGGTGAGCAAGCGCTGGCCCGGTTATGAAGTGATCTTTCCCGACCTGCAGCGCCGGCTGGGCAGCGGTTACGCGAGCATCTTCTCGGAGCGCTTTCACCAGTACCTGATGCCTGAACTGAGCGATTGCGTGCGTTTGCGCACCACCGTTGCCAGCGTGGAGCCACAAAGGGTGCGTCTGGCCTCGAGGGACATCCTGCAGGCTGGCGCCGTGATCGATGGACGCGGCGTGCGCCGGACCGATCAGCTGGCCCTCGGATTTCAGAAGTTTCTCGGCCAGGAACTGCGCCTGCAACAGCCGCACGGCTTGCAGGAGCCGATCATCATGGACGCCAGTGTTGCCCAGCTCGACGGCTATCGCTTCGTCTATGTGCTGCCGCTGGATGCGGACACCCTGCTGATCGAAGACACCTATTACGCCGACGGCGCTGCGGTGGCCCCGGATACGCTGTGCGACAACATCGGCAGCTACGCCAGTGCGCGCGGCTGGACCGTTGCCGAGGTGTTGCGCGAGGAGCAGGGCGTGCTGCCCATCGTGCTGTCCGGCGATCTGCCGGCCTTCTGGGACGAGGCGCGCGGCGTGCCGCAGACGGGGCTGGCCGCGGCGTTGTTCCATCCCACCACCGGCTACTCGCTGCCCGACGCGGTACGTCTGGCCGATCACCTGATCGCGCTGGACCGCTGGGATGCCGCCAGCCTGTTCGAGGCGATCCGCGATTACTCGTTGGCGCAGTGGCGCCACCGCGGCTTCTTCCGACTGCTCAATCGCATGCTGTTCATGGCTGGTCCCGCCGATCGCCGCTGGGCGGTGATGCAACGTTTCTATCGCCTGCGCGAACCGCTGATCCAGCGTTTCTATGCGGCCAAGCTGACCACCCGCGACCGCTTGCGCATCGTCTCGGGCAAGCCTCCTGTTCCGCTCGGCGAAGCGCTGCGTGCGCTCGCCGCCCATGACCTGCATCGCAAGGATTACCGATGAACCAAGCTAAACGAGCGGTGGTAATCGGCGCCGGCTTCGGCGGCCTGGCGCTGGCCATCCGCCTGCAGCGCGCCGGCATCCAGACCACGCTGCTGGAGAAGCGCGACAAACCGGGCGGTCGTGCTTACGTCTATCACGACCAGGGCTTTACCTTCGACGCCGGCCCAACGGTCATCACCGATCCGCCCGCACTGGATGAGCTGTTTACCGGCGCCGGCAAGCGCATGGCCGACTACGTCGAGCTGCTGCCGGTCAGCCCCTTCTACCGGCTGTGCTGGGAGGACGGCTACAGCTTCGACTACGTCAATGATCAGGCCCAGCTGGACCGGCAGATTCATGCGTTGAATCCCAAGGATGTCGCCGGCTACCAGCGTTTTCTCGCCTATTCGCGGGCGGTGTACGAGGAGGGCTACGTCAAGCTCGGCACCGTGCCCTTCCTGTCGTTTCGCAGCATGATCGGCGTCGCCCCGCAGCTGGCCAAGCTGCAGGCCTGGCGCAACGTGTACAGCATGGTGGCCAACTTCGTGGAGAACGACCGGCTGCGCCAGGCGCTGTCCTTTCACTCGCTGCTGGTCGGCGGCAACCCCTTCGAAACCTCGTCGATCTACGCGCTGATCCACGCGCTGGAGCGCCAGGGCGGCGTCTGGTTTCCGCGCGGCGGTACCGGTGCGCTGGTACAGGGGATGGTCCGGCTTTTCGAGGACCTGGGCGGCAAGCTGGAGCTGAACGCCGAGGTGGCGCGCATCGAGCTGGCCGAAGGTCGGGCGAAGGCGGTGATCACGGGTGACGGTCGGCGCTTCGATACCGATGTGGTGGCTTCCAACGCCGATGTGGTCAACACCTACAAGCAGCTGCTCGGGCATGAGCAACGTGGTCGCGATGAGGCCAAACGTCTATCCGGCAAGCGTTTCTCGATGTCGCTGTTCGTCATCCATTTCGGCCTCAAGCGCCGCCATGAGCACCTGCAGCATCACACGGTGTGTTTCGGGCCGCGCTACCGTGAGCTGATCGACGAGATTTTCAAGCGTGAGACCCTGGCCGATGATTTCTCCCTCTACTTGCATGCGCCCTGCGTCACCGATCCCTCGCTGGCGCCGGAAGACTGCGCCAGCCACTACGTGCTGGCGCCGGTGCCACACCTGGGCACGGCAGATATCGATTGGGCGGTGGAGGGGCCGAAATACCGCGACCGCATTTTCGAGTACCTGGAGCGGCACTACATTCCCGGTCTGCGCGGTGATCTGGTGACCCACCGCATCTTCACGCCGCACGATTTCCGCGACGAGCTCAACGCTCATCTGGGCTCGGCGTTTTCGCTGGAGCCGATCCTTACCCAGAGCGCCTGGTTCCGCCCGCATAACCGTGATGACGTGATTCCCAACCTCTATATCGTCGGCGCCGGCACCCATCCGGGCGCGGGAGTTCCGGGCGTCGTCGGTTCGGCCAAGGCCACTGCCGGGCTGATGCTGGAGGACTTCCTATTGAAGGAGCAGGCCGGATGAACGACAAGGTCGTCGATCACTCGACCCAGGCGATCAACGTCGGCTCCAAGAGCTTCGCGGCGGCGGCCAAGCTGTTCGACGAGCGCACCCGCCAGAGCGCCGTGATGCTCTACGCCTGGTGCCGTCACTGCGATGACGTGATCGACGGGCAAACGCTGGGGCATGGTCAGGTCGAGGGTGATCGATCGACTGGCAAGGCGCGGTTGGCCGAGCTGGTTGACCTGACCGAACGCGCCTATGCCGGCGAGCCGATGAGCGATCCGGCCTTTGCTGCGTTTCAGCAAGTGGTTCAGCGGCACCAGATTCCCAAGCGATACCCGCTGGAACATCTCGCCGGCTTTCGTATGGACGTGCAGGACTACCGCTACCAGACCCTCGATGACACCTTGCTCTACTGCTACCGGGTTGCCGGCGTGGTGGGGCTGATGATGGCGCGGGTGATGGGCGCCGAAGCGGAGCCGACGCTGGATCGCGCCTGTGACCTGGGCTTGGCCTTCCAACTGACCAACATTGCCCGCGATATCGTCGAGGATGCACAGGTCGGCCGCGTTTACCTGCCGGCCGAGTGGCTGGCCGAAGTGGGCATTCCTGAAGATGAAGTCGCGCTGCCTGGGCATCGTGCCGCGTTGGCGACGCTGGCGGCGCGACTGGTGGATCTGGCCGAACCCTACTATCAATCGGCATCTCAGGGCCTGCGGGACCTGCCGTTACGCTCGGCCTGGTCGATCGCCACGGCGCATGGCGTCTATCGGCAGATCGGCGTCGAAGTGAAAGCGCGCGGCGCAGCGGCCTGGGATGCGCGGGTGTCGACGAGCAAGGCGCAGAAGCTGCAGTTCCTGCTGGGGGGGGGCGTGTTGGCGCTGGCCTCGCGGCGGATGCAGGTCAGGCCGCGTCCTGACGGTCTCTGGAGGCGTCCTCGCTAGCGCTAACGCTCGCCTTGCGCAGCGGCCCATCGTGCAGCTGGCGCAATTGGCGCTTGAGCACCGGCAGCGGCGGTGAATAAAGAAAACCGAAGGACACGCAGCGCTCCTTGCCCTCGACGGCATGGTGCATGCGGTGCGCCTGATAAAGGCGCTTGAGATAACCGTTGCGCGGCACGTAGCGCAGCGGCCAGCGGTGGTGCACCAGCCCGTCGTGGGCGACGAAATAGAGAAAGCCGTAGGCCGTCATCCCGGCGCCGATCCATTCCAGGGGGTGATAACCGGCCGTGCCGAGGGCGATCAGCAGGATCGCCACGCCAGCGAACACCACCGCATACAGGTCGTTCTTCTCGAACCAGCCGCTGCGTGGCTCGTGGTGCGACTTGTGCCAGCCCCAGCCCCAGCCATGCATCACGTACTTGTGTGCCCACCAGGCGAAGACTTCCATGCCGGCGAGGGTGGCGAGGAAGACGAGCGTATTGGTCAGTGGACTCATTGGCGGCGTTCCGTGTGACGTGCGGTCGATTCTACGCCCCGTCGCGACGGCTCAGGACTCGCCGCGACGGAATGCGTAATGACTCAGGCCCGCCAGCCGGCCGCAAGTTCACGGGTCAGCTGGCCGGCCGGGATATCCCGGCAGCCACTGACGTTCTGCCCGGCCCACAGCGGCGTGCAGTGATCCAGTCCCTGCTTCTCGGTTTGGGCGCGCAGCGCGCCGATAGCGTTGCCGGCCAGCGGGAAGGGCGGCACGCCTTCGGGCAGCGGGCCGAGTTCGCGCATGATGCGGTTGACGATGCCGCGCGCCGGGCGCCCGCTGAACAGGGTGGTCAGCGCGGTATGCGCTGCCTGCGGGCTCTTCAGCGCGGCACGATGCAGCGCGTTGGTGCGGCTCTCCGGGCACAGCAGGTAGGCGGTGCCCAGTTGCACGCCAGCGGCACCGAGGGTCTGCGCCGCAGCCACGCCATGGGCATCGGCAATGCCGCCGGCGGCGACCACCGGTACGTCGAGCGCGGCGACCAGTTGCGGCAGCAGGGCGAAGGTGCCGACCTGGGTGGTCAGATCCTCGCTGAGAAAGATGCCGCGGTGGCCGCCGGCTTCCAGGCTCTGGGCAATCACCAGATCGACGCCGTGCTGCTGCAGCCAGAGGCCTTCGGCGACCGTTGTCGCGCTGGAGGCGATCTTCGCCCCGGTGCCGCGGGCGCGCTGCAGCAGGTCGGGCGCCGGCAGGCCGAAGTGGAAGCTGACCAGCGCCGGCTTGTGCCGCTCCAGCACCTCCGCCATCGCCGCATCGAACGGTTGCCGGGTGGCGCCGGTGGGAATGCCTGCCGGGTCGATGTCGAATTCGGCGAACAACGGTGCCAGCATCCGGTGCCAGGCGTCGAAGGCCGTCGGGTCGGCGGCCGGCGTCTGGTGGCAGAAGAAGTTGACGTTGTAAGGTCGGTCTGTCAGCGCCTCGATGGCGGTCAGCTCGGCGTCCAGCGCCTCGGCATTGAGCATGCCGGCCGGGATCGAACCCAGCCCGCCGGCCTCGCAGACCGCCGCGGCCAGCAGGTGATTCTGTGCACCGGCCATGGGTGCCTGGATGATCGGGTGCTCGATGCCGAAAAGATCGCGCAGGTCCATGAGGTCAGCTCCGTTCAGTCGTTGTGGGGCGCCACTGTAGCCCTAGTCGGTGGCCGGGGAAAACGACGCTGGTCATGCCGGACCTGCGCGGCGCAAGGCGGACGGGTAAACTGCGCGGCTCTCGAGGAGGATCAGATGAACTACCGCCACGCCTTCCATGCCGGCAACCACGCCGATGTGCTCAAACACCTGGTGTTGAGCCGGATCTTCGCCCTGCTGTCGCGCAAGGAGGCGCCGTTCGCCTACCTCGACAGCCACGCCGGCGTCGGTCTCTACGACCTGGCGGGCGACCAGGCCAGCCGTACCGGCGAGTGGCTGCAGGGCATTGCGCGCATCTGGCAGGCCGAGGCGCACCCGGCGCTGCTCGATGACTACCTCGGCGTGATCCGCCAGCTCAACCCGGACGGGGCGCTGCGCTATTACCCGGGCTCGCCGGAGCTGGCGCGGCAACTGACCCGCGAGCAGGATCGTCTGCAGCTCAACGAAAAGCATCCCGAGGACGGCTCGCTGCTCAAGGACAACATGGCCGGCGACCGCCGCGTGGCCGTGCACCGAGGAGAGGGCTGGCATGTGCCGCGGGCCTTGATGCCGACGCAGGAAAAGCGCGTGGTACTGCTGATCGATCCGCCGTTCGAACAGGCCGACGAACTGAGCCGCTGTGTGACGGCGCTGAAGGAGGCGCTCGGCCGTATGCGCCAGACCATCGGCGTGATCTGGTATCCGATCAAGGACGAGCGCCAGCTCAAGCGCTTCTATCAGGACCTGGCGCGCAGCGGGGCGCCCAAGTTGCTGCGTGCCGAACTGTTCGTCCACCCCGCCGACGATGCCAGCCGCCTGAGCGGATCGGGCCTGGCTATCGTCAACCCGCCGTGGGGGCTGGAGGAAGAGCTGCGTGAGCTGTTGCCGTGGCTGGCCGATCAGCTGGCGCAGAGCCAGGGCAGCTGGCGGCTGGACTGGCTGATCGAGGAGGCCTGAGTCGCGGAGATCGCCACCCGGTGGACGTCCACACGGTGGATCGATAAAGCGCGATCTACCCTACGCAGATGCCGGGATTCGTAGAGTGGATGTCGCTTTTCACATCCACCGTCACGGGTCCGCAGCCACACCATGCCTCAGAACAACCTGAGCGGCTCTTCCTGCAGCGCCGATATCTGTTCGCGCAGGATCAGCACCTGGTCGCCCCAGTAACGCTCGCTGCCGAACCAGGGAAAGCTCATCGGAAAGGCCGGATCGTCCCAGCGGCGGGCGAGCCAGGCGCTGTAGTGCATCAGCCGCAGCGCGCGCAACGCCTCGATCAGCGGCAGCTCGCGGGGGGCGAAATCATGGAATTCGTTGTAGCCGTCGACCAGTTCGGCCAGCTGACCGAGCCGCTCATGGCGCTCGCCGGCGAGCATCATCCACAGATCCTGCACCGATGGGCCCATGCGGCAATCATCGAGATCGACCAGATGAAAGGCATCGTCGCGGGCGAGGATGTTGCCCGGGTGGCAATCGCCATGCAGGCGGATCGGGGTGAAGTTGGTGCTGGCGAAGACGTCTTCGACCCGCTTGAGCAGATCGCGTGCCACCGACTCGTAGGCAGGCAGCAGGCTTTTGGGCACGAAGCCGCCTTCCAGCAAGCTATTCAGCGAATCGTGGCCGAAATTCTGTACGCCCAGGGTTTCGCGATGCTCGAACGGCCGGTTTGCACCTATCGCATGCATCCGCCCCAGCAGCTGGCCGAGACGATAGAGCTGGTCGAGATTGCCCGGCTCCGGCGCGCGACCACCGCGGCGTGGAAAGAGCGCGAAGCGGAAGCCCGCGTGCTCGAATAGCGTCGTGCCGTTGCGTTCCAGCGGCGCCACCACCGGCACCTCGTGCTCGACCAGTTCCAGGCTGAACTGGTGCTCCTCGAGAATCGCCTCGTTGCTCCAGCGACCGGGCCGGTAGAACTTGGCGATCAGTGGTGTCTCGTCTTCGATGCCCACCTGATAGACGCGGTTCTCGTAGCTATTGAGCGCCAGCACGCGGGCATCGCTGAGATAACCGATGCTTTCCACAGCGTCGAGGACCAGGTCCGGCGTGAGGGTATCGAAAGGATGAGACATGACCGGCTCCGCAGAATAGACCGATCAGTGTATTGCACCGGGGCTTTTAAACAACCGCGCGTCCGCCGCTATCAGTCGCCTGGCTTGGGCGTGCGTGCCAGGCAGTAGACGTCCACTCGCACCGCACCCGCACGCTTGAGCAGTCGCGCCAGCGCCTCGGCGGTCGCACCGGTGGTCAGCACGTCGTCGATCAGCGCCAGATGGCGGCCCTTGATGTCGTTGCCCGGCGCCAGGCAAAACGCCTGGCGCAGATTTCGCCGTCGCGTGGCGGCGTCCAGTTGCTGCTGCGGGGGCGTATCGACGACGCGTTCCAGCAGATGCTCGTCGACCGGCAGTTTCAGCGCGCCGCCCAGCCACTGGGCCAGCATCTGCGCCTGATTGAAGCCGCGTTGGCGCAGGCGTCGGCGTGCCAGCGGCACGGGTACAAGAAGGTCCGGCTGCGGCAGCCCGTCGGTGAATGCATGTTGCAGATGCAGCGCCAGGCGCTCGCCAAGCAGGCGGCCGAATGGCCAGCGCGCCTGGTGCTTGAAGCGGGTGATCAGCGCATCCACGGGAAAGGCGAAGCGCCAGGGCACCTCGACGTGGTCATAGCTTGGCGGCCTTTTCTGGCATTCGCCGCAGACCAGCCCGCGTGTCGGCAGTGGCACGGCACAGGTTGCACACCGGCCATCGAGCCAGGGCAGTTCGGCTTCGCAAGGGCCGCACAGTGGGTGACCGTCGCAAGGTTCATCGCACAGCAGGCAGTGCTGTATATTAATTGACCAGTTGTAAACCATGATTCCTTTCCTGGTTGACAGCGTATCGAGCTTGGCTAAACATTCCGCATCCGTGCCAGGCCGCCGAGCCGCTATTAATTACAAGGAATGCCCATGAGCGCCACCTCCGCCTCTATTATTACGCGTCACGATTGGACCCTCGCCGAGGTCAAGGCGCTCTTCGAGCAACCTTTCAACGATCTGCTGTTCCAGGCGCAGACCGTGCACCGCCAGCACTTCGATGCCAACCGCGTGCAGGTTTCCACGCTGCTCTCGATCAAGACCGGCGCCTGCCCGGAAGACTGCAAGTACTGCCCGCAGTCCGGCCACTACAACACCGGCCTGGACAAGGAAAAGCTGATGGAGGTGCAGAAGGTGCTGGAGGCGGCGGCCGAAGCCAAGGCCATCGGCTCGACGCGCTTCTGCATGGGTGCCGCCTGGAAGCACCCGTCGGCCAAGGACATGCCCTACGTGCTGAAGATGGTCGAAGGGGTCAAGGCGATGGGCCTGGAAACCTGCATGACCCTCGGCAAGCTCGATCAGGAGCAGACCAAGGCGCTGGCGGCGGCGGGGCTGGACTACTACAACCACAACCTCGACACCTCGCCGGAGTACTACGGCAACATCATTACTACCCGCACCTACGGCGAGCGTCTGGAGACGCTGAGCTATGTGCGCGAGGCGGGGATGAAGATCTGCTCCGGCGGCATTCTCGGCATGGGTGAGTCGCTGGACGATCGCGCCGGCCTGCTGATCCAGTTGGCCAACCTGCCGGAGCACCCGGAATCGGTGCCGATCAACATGCTGGTCAAGGTCAAGGGCACGCCGCTGGCCGAAGAGCAGGACGTCGATCCGTTCGATTTCATCCGCATGCTCGCCGTGGCGCGGATCATGATGCCCAAATCCCACGTGCGGCTTTCCGCCGGACGCGAGCAGATGAACGAGCAGATGCAGGCGCTGGCCTTCTTCGCTGGTGCCAACTCGATCTTCTACGGCG
>DNMQ01000456.1 GCA_003488145.1 Pseudomonas sp. | reverse complement strand
GCGATCATCGGCGTGGAAACCTTCTACGGCCGCAATACCGGTAGCCATCGGGTGATCGATGCGCTGTCGACGCTGGGCTTCGATTACCCTCCGCGTCAGCCGTTTTTCCGTCAGCAGCTCAAGGAGTTCCTGCTGCTGACCCGTGAGGAGCAGGTCGACCCGCTTACGCTCAAGGGCTCCTACGCGGGTGCGATGGGACTGCCGCAGTTCATGCCGAGCAGCTTCCGCGCCTACGCGGTGGATTTCGACGGCGACGGGCACATCGATATCTGGAACAACCCCACCGATGCCATCGGCAGTGCGGCCAGTTACTTCAAGCAACATGGCTGGGCTGCGGGTGAGCCGGTGGTGGCGCGGGCCAAGGTAGGCGGCGAGCGCTATGAGGAAGGGCTGACCGTCGGCCTGGAGTCGCAAAAAAATGCCGGCGAAATGCGTAGCCTGGGCTGGCAGTTCGACAAGTCGGTGGCCGACGGTACGGCCATTACCGCCTTCCGCCTGGATGGCGCAGAGGGTGATGAGTACTGGCTGGGCCTGCCAAATTTCTATGTCATTACCCGCTACAACCGTAGCGTGATGTATGCGATGGCCGTGCATCAGCTGTCCCAGCTGCTGGCCGAAGCGCGAGGCGAACAATGACCGTGATCTGGACAAGGCTGGTCGCGCTGGGTGTCGCCGGGGCGCTGCTGGCGAGCTGCTCATCGACGCCGACACCGAGCAGTGCACCAAGCAAGAGTACCGGTATCAGTGGTCCCGGCGACTACAGCCGTCCGCACAAGGACGGCGCGCCCTGGTGGGACGTCGACGTTTCGCAGATCCCCGATGCCACGCCGATGCCACATTACGGCCGTTACAAGGCCAATCCCTATACGGTGCTGGGCAAGACCTACTTTCCAATCAGCGATGGTCGACGTTATTCGGCTACCGGGACGGCATCCTGGTATGGCACCAAGTTTCACGGCCAGCCCACCGCCAATGGCGAGAAGTACGATCTTTATGGCATGAGCGCGGCGCACAAGACGCTGCCCTTGCCCACTTACGTCAAGGTCACCAATCTGGATAACGGGCGCACCGTGGTCTTGCGCGTCAATGACCGTGGTCCGTTCTACTCCGATCGGATCATCGATCTGTCTTTCGCCGCGGCGAAGAAGCTCGGCTATGCCGAGAGCGGAACGGCGCGGGTAAAGGTCGAAGGCATCGACCCACAGCAATGGTGGGCCGACCAGGGCCGACCAGTGCCGACGATGATGGCGCAGCCGGAGATGGTTGCGAGCAAGCCCGCCAGCAATGTCGCGCAGCCGATCGAACAGTACACGCCGCCGCCCCAGCAGCACGCTGCGGCCACGGTGCCGCTGGAAGTCGATGCAAAAAAAAACGCTTCGCCCGCAGCCTCTGGCCTGTTTCTCCAGGTTGGCGCCTTCGCCAATCCGGATGCAGCGCAGTTGCTCAAGGACAAGCTGAGCGGCGTGGTCTCTGCCCCGGTGTTCATCAGCTCGGTGGTACACAACCAGCAGACCCTGCACCGCGTGCGCCTGGGGCCCATCGACACACCGGATGAGGCCATGCAGCTCGAAGAGAGCGTACGCCTGGCCAACCTCGGACAGCCGCGGCGCGTTGCCGCTGACTGACCGCTGCAAACCTTGCCTTCGTTTTACCTGACTAACTTGAGATTCGGATGAACATCACCAGCCTCGTGCAACGCTTCATAGTCCTGGCAGTGCTGACGGTCACCCCGACCGTCTGGGCAGCGCAGATCGTACCGTCCGCCCCGCAGCTGGCGGCCAAGTCATACATGCTGATGGACGCGGCCAGCGGCGAGGTACTGGTCGAGCACAACGGTGACGAGCGCCTGCCGCCAGCGAGCCTGACCAAGCTGATGACCGCCTACATCGCCACCCTGGAAATCCAGAAGGGTCAGATCAGCGACAGCGACATGGTCACGGTGAGCGAGAAGGCCTGGCGTACCGGCGGCTCGCGGATGTTCATCCAGGTCAACACGCAGGTCTCGGTCGACGATCTGCTGCATGGCATCATCATTCAGTCGGGCAACGACGCCAGCGTTGCCATGGCCGAGCACATCGCCGGCAGCGAAGAGGCCTTTGCCGACCTGATGAACAGCACGGCTCAGCGCCTGGGCATGACTAACAGCCATTTCATGAATGCCACCGGCCTGCCGGACCCGGATCATTATTCCTCGGCCAACGACATGGCCAAGCTGGCTCGCGCGATCATCTACGAAGACCCGGCGCACTACGCCATCTACGCGCAGAAAGAGTTCTTCTGGAACAACATCAAGCAGCCCAACCGCAACCTGTTGCTGTGGCGCGACAAGACCGTCGACGGCCTGAAAACCGGTCATACCGAAGAGGCCGGCTACTGCCTGGTGGCCTCTGCCGTGCGTGACAACATGCGCCTGATCTCGGTGGTGTTCGGTACCGACAGCGAGCAGGCCCGCGCGGCGGAGACCCAGAAGCTGCTGACCTATGGCTTCCGCTTCTTCGAGACCCGCACCTTCTACCAGAAGGGCACCGAGCTGGCTCAGGCGCAGGTCTGGAAAGGCCAGCAGGACAAGCTTAAGGCGGGCCTGGCACAGGACCTGACCATGACCCTGCCGCGTGGCCAGGCAGAGAAGCTGCAAGCGGTCATGAGCTTCAACGGCACACTCACCGCACCGATCCAGCAGGGTGACGTCATCGGCAAGGTCGAGGTCAAGCTGGAGGACAAGGTCGTCCGCAGCACCGATCTGGTGGCGCTGGAAACCATCGAAGAGGGTGGGCTGTTCCGCCGGTTTTGGGATAGCATTCGCCTGTTCTTCTACAGCCTGTTCAACTGACCACGCGCGAGTGCACCGCGGCTGATCCCGCCGCGGCGCACGTGCGGATCACGAGTCCGTTACGCCCATGACCGATAACCAAGATGTCGCAGCACCCAAGATTGACTTCCCCTGCGAGCGTTACCCGATCAAGGTGATCGGCGACGCTGGCGAAGGCTTCCGTGAGGTCGTGATCGAAGTCATCCAGCGCCACGCGCCGGATTTCGACGAAACCACCGTCGTCACCCGCGACAGCCGCAACGGGCGATTCCTTTCGCTGCAGGTGCTGATCACCGCCACCGGCGTAGAGCAGCTGCAGGCCATTCACGTCGACCTGCGCGCCACTGGCCGTGTTCACATGGTGCTGTGATGACCCTCGAAGTGGGCGTGCGTGAGCTCGGCCAGATCAAGTACCGGACTGCCTGGCAGGCCATGCAGCACTTCACCAACACGCGCGATGCAGACAGTGGCGACGAAATCTGGCTGCTGCAGCACCCGCCCGTGTTCACGCAGGGCCAGGCCGGCAAGGCCGAACACCTGCTGTTTCCTGGCGAAATTCCGGTAGTGCAGGTGGATCGAGGCGGTCAGGTGACCTATCACGGGCCCGGCCAGCTGGTTGGTTATCTGTTGCTCGATGTGCGCCGACTCGGTATCGGTGTGCGCGAGCTGGTGAATCGTATCGAGCAGAGCCTGATCGATCTGCTCGCCAGCTATGGCGTCGATGCGGCTGCCAAAGCGGATGCGCCGGGCGTTTACGTCAATGGTGCGAAGATCGCGTCTCTGGGCCTGCGCATTCGCAATGGCCGTTCCTTCCACGGCCTGGCGCTGAACGTGGACATGGATCTCGAACCTTTCCGGCGCATAAACCCCTGCGGTTATGCAGGGCTGCCCATGACCCAGTTGCGTGACCTGATCGGGCCGATCGACATCTCTGAAGTGGCCGATCGACTGCGTGATCACCTGGTCCGGCAGCTCGGATACGCGCAACAGAAGACCCTCGCGGGCGGAATCGAAGCTTATGAGTAGTGTAGAAACGGCAGGCAAGCGCCCGGCCAAGGTAGAGGCAGGCGTCAAACTGCGTGGTGCCGAGAAGGTTGCGCGGATTCCGGTGAAGATCATCCCCACCGATGAGCTGCCGAAGAAGCCGGACTGGATTCGCGTGCGCATTCCGGTTTCCCCGGAGGTCGACCAGATCAAGCAGACCCTGCGCAAGCACAAACTGCACAGCGTCTGCGAGGAGGCCTCCTGCCCCAATTTGGGCGAGTGCTTCTCCAGCGGAACCGCGACCTTCATGATCATGGGCGACATCTGCACCCGTCGCTGCCCGTTCTGCGACGTCGGCCACGGCCGGCCGAATGCGCTGGACCCGGATGAGCCGAAGAACCTGGCCCAGGCCATCGCCGACATGCGCCTGAAGTACGTGGTCATCACCTCGGTGGATCGCGACGATCTGCGCGACGGTGGCGCCCAGCACTTTGCCGATTGCCTGCGCGAGATTCGCAAGCTGTCGCCGTCGATCCAGCTGGAAACCCTGGTGCCCGACTACCGTGGGCGCATGGATATCGCTTTGGATATCACTGCCAGCGAGCCGCCGGATGTGTTCAACCACAATCTGGAGACCGTACCGCGGCTATACAAGTCGTCGCGGCCGGGCTCGGATTTCGAGTGGTCACTGGATCTTCTGGAGAAGTTCAAGCAGCGCGTGCCGGGCGTGCCGACCAAGTCGGGACTGATGCTCGGCCTCGGCGAGACCGACGAGGAGGTCATCGAGGTCATGCACCGCATGCGCGAGCACGATATCGACATGCTGACCCTGGGGCAGTACCTGCAGCCTTCGCGTAACCACCTCCCGGTGCAGCGCTTCGTTCATCCCGACACCTTCGCCTGGTTTGCCGAAGAGGGGATGAAGATGGGCTTCAAGAACATCGCCTCAGGCCCGCTGGTGCGCTCGTCGTACCATGCCGATCAGCAGGCGCACGGAGCCAAAAAAGACTGAAACCGTAAAGTTGTTGCGGCTCTTGAGGACCGCGCAGACAGTCCAGGCTGTCTGCGCGGTTTTTTCTTTTCCGTCCGCCATGCGCCTTGCGAAAGCGCATGGCGCGGGAACTGCCAAGCGGTTGGCAAGAAAATTGCGGCATTACGTCGCATTAGACTTTGGTCTATAGTGGCGTTCGTTTACACCATGAGGCCAACCGAGGGCCACTGCAGATGAACGAACCCCAATTGAAGGACTTGCTTGACGATCTGGATGCCGCGAAGGTCGAGTGCGACGCGATGAGCCGCTTGGTGGTGACGCGGCTGGCCAAGCAGCACATTCCATACCGAGCGATGTTGGGGCAGGTCGAACTGGACGGTAAGGTGGTTTCACCACACTTCTGGGTCGAGACCGACGGCTGCGTGATCGACTACCGCGCACGCCAGCGCCTTGGTGGTGATCAGCGCGTGCCACATGGCGTGGTCGCGCGCGAGGCAGTGAAGGCCCACTATCAAGGCCAGCAGGTAATCATCGACCCGCTGCCGGACTACCTCTACGAAGTAGCCATCAAACACTGATCTTGTTGCAGGGATAAAAAAAAGCCCCGGCAGTCTGCCGGGGCTTTTGTGTATGGCGCCAAGCCCAACTCGATCAATTGTGGGCGCGCAGTCGCCCGAGCAGCTCCTGAGTGGGATGGCCATCGGCCGGCCAACCCAGGCGTTGCTGGAAGCCGCGGATAGCCTTGCGGGTATTGGCGCCGATGATGCCGTCCGGGGTGCCCGGGTCGAAGCCCTGAGCGACGAGACGTTCCTGCAGTTCAAGGCGCTCGGAGCGGCTGAGTGGCTGTTCGCCGCGTGGCCAGCTGCCCGCGACCTCGCCTTTGCCCTGGAAATTCTCTGCCAGCAGGCCGATCGCCAGGGCATATGCCGAGGAGTTGTTGTAGCGCAGGATGGCGCGGAAATTGTCCATGATGAGGAATGCCGGGCCACGATGGCCGGCAGGCAGCAGCAGGCTGGCGCTGGCTTCTTCCTGGTCGCCGGGCAGGTTGCGCAGGCCGAGGCTGCGCCATTCGGCCAGCGGCTTGCGAATCTCGGTGTCGGCCAAGGCGTAGTCGAACCCTTCGGGTAGCTCTACCTCGAAGCCCCAGGCCTTACCCTGTTTCCAGCCGGATGCCTGAAGGTAATGCGCGGCGGAGGCAAGGGCGTCGGCCGAGCTGTTCCAGATATCGCGCTTGCCGTCGCCATCGAAATCCACGGCATGGGTGTTGTAGGTGGTCGGAATGAACTGCGTCTGCCCCATGGCACCAGCCCAGGAGCCGCGCATGCGCTGTGGCGCGACGTCGCCGTGCTGGAGGATTTCAAGCGCTGCAATCAGCTGACTCTTGGCGAATGCCGGACGGCGACCCTCGTGGGCGAGGGTCGCAAGGGAACGAATCACCGATTTGTCGCCCATGATCTGGCCGAAGCTGCTTTCCAGTCCCCAGACGGCAACCAGGGTTTCGCGATCGACGCCGTAGCGGGCCTCGATCTGATCCAGTGTGGTGGCGTGCTCGCTAAGCAAGCGGCGGCCGCTGCGCACGCGCTGTGGCGAAATGGCGCCTTCCAGGTACTGCCAGACGGGCCGGGTGAACTCGGGCTGGCTACGGTCCGCCTCGATCACCGCTGGATCGGGCTGGACGCCGGCGAAGGCCTGGTCGAAGGTCGCGGCGGAGATACCGGCCGCAAGGGCTTCAGCGCGGAACTGCTCGCGCCACTGGCTGAAGCTCAGGTGAGTGGCTTCCGAACGGACATCGGCGATGGTGGCGTCGCTAGGCTGGCTGGCGGCGGGGACGTTGCTGACCAGAGTGGACTGCGCGAGGGGTTCGGCTGCACAGGCAACGACCAAGCTCATCGCCGAAGCGGCAACCAGGGTACGTAGCAGCAGAACGGGAACGAAGGTGTGATACATGCACCGCTCTCGAAACGTGTCGTCGGCCGCAGACATTATCACGCTTTGGCGGTGTTGGGTTTTCAGGCTGCCAGAAGGACCGAAGCCTCCCAGTTAGTGGACTGGGAGGCTTCGCGGCGGTAGCTGCCTTTGCCTTTTTTCGGCGTTTCCTGGCGGAGGCGGAACAGGGGTTGCGCAACCAGGTGCTTGGCCTTGTTCGGCCGTTTCTTGCGTGTGCTCATTTCGATTTCCTCAAATGGCCCGCTATCGGGCGAGGGAATCATAGGCCTTGTGCAAAAAATGTCCAGTGCGCTGCGGCGTGAATTCGCTCTCCACGATTCGCTCGTCAGGTACCGATCCGGCGGCCACTCAGTTGCAGGCAAATGTCCGCCAGACCGATCCAGGGATCCCCGGCGGCCTGGCCCTTGATCTGCTCGTCTATGCGTTGCGCGTCTCTCAGCAACTGGTTCCAGCCGGCCGCGTCATGCCTTTGCAGTGCTTTGGAAACCAGCGGGCGACGCTTATCCCAGACCGGCGGGCGGGCCTGGCTGAAGGCACGCTCGAGCGGAGTGCCCTGGGCATATTGCTGCGCAATATTGGCCAGCAGGCGCAGTTCGCGGGCCAGCGCCCAGAGGATCACCGGCGCCTCGACGCCTTCACCGCGCAGGCCCTCCAGCATGTGCAGCGCATGGGCCGCCTGGCCGTGCAGGGCTGCGTCGATCAGGCCGAATACATCGTAACGGGCGCTATCAGCCACCGCGGCCTGGACGGTTTCCGCGGTGACCTGTCCGGCTTCGGCCAGCAGCTTGAGCTTTTCGATTTCCTGCGCCGCGGCCAACAGGTTGCCTTCGACCCGGGCGCTGATCAGTTCGACGGCTTCCTGGTCCGCGGACAGGCCCGCCTGGGCCAGCCTCTGACGTATCCACTGCGGCAGCTGCGCGGCATCCACCGGCCAGATCTGCAGGAACTGCACGTCCTTGCCATCGATCAGCGCCTTGGCCCACTTGGTCTTCTGGGTGCTGCCGTCGAGTTTGGGCAGACTGACCAGCAGCACGGTGTCCTCGGCGGGGCGGGCCAGATATTCCAGCAGCGCCGCGGCACCCTTGTCACCGGGCTTGCCGTTGGGGATGCGCAGTTCGAGCAGGCGCTTCTCGGCGAACAGCGAAAGACTCGCACCGGCTTCGATCAACTGGCTCCAGTCGAAGCCGGTCTCCACGTGAAAGACCTGACGCTCACTGAAGCCCTGCGCTCGGGTCGCTGCGCGGATCGCATCGCAGGCTTCCTGGCACAGCAGGTGCTCGTCGCCACAGACGACGTATACGGGCGCCAGCGGGCCTTGCAGGTGTTTGCCGAGCTGAGCGGGAGAAAGCTTCATGGTGCGAAGACGGGGGCCTTGAGGCCCCCGTGACCTGTTACTGGATGGGCAGCTGGATGGGCGACTGTTGCGGCTGCGCGTCCTGGGCACGACGGGCAGCTTCCATGGCTTCAGTCTCGGCGCGGGCCTTGGCTTCGGCTTCCTGTTGCAGGCGGTCGAGCTGCGCCGGGGTGATGCGCTGGATACGCAGGGTCAGCTGCTGCAGCAGCTCGCGGCGCATTTCCTGGCGCAGCTGATCACCTTCCTGGGACGAGCCGATCAGGTTGTTGCTGTCGTGCACGTAGACCTTCTGCACTTCAATGCTGTCCTCGAGCAGCAGCATGTTCTGCGGGCCGAGGAATTCATAATCGAGGGTGCTGGTCAGCTCATACTCGGCGCTGCGTGCCGAGCTGGTGTAGCTGGCGGTGCGCTGGCGGGTCTGCTCGCGGGCAAGGTTCAGGCTGTACTTGGCGCCCGGGTAAACCCGCACGCCATTGCTCTTGAGCAGGCCTTCGAGCTGTTGCACCGTTTCGCCGTAGCTGTTGCGGGCCTGCAGGTCGATCTCCTTGAGACCGAACTCCACGTCACCGGTGCCGCGCAGCTGGAAGCCGCAAGCGCTCAGCAGCAGTGTCAGGCCCAGCACCACCAGATTCCGTTTGTTCATCTTGTTATCCCCTTGCAGGCCCGGCGCGGACGCCGGGGCCGAATCAGTTAGCGACGATGTTGACCAGCTTGCCCGGTACCACAATGACCTTGCGGATCGTCAGGCCCTCGGTGAAACGCAGCACGTTTTCATTGTCACGGGCCGCGGCCTCGACTTCCTCGCGGGTGGCCGCAGCCGGCACTTCGATCTGCCCGCGCAGCTTGCCGTTGACCTGCACCACCAGCGTCAGGCTGTCCTGCACCAGGGCCGACTCGTCGACCTTCGGCCATTGCGCGTCAATGATCGCGCCCTGTTTGCCGAGTCGCTGCCAGAGTTCGTGAGAGATGTGCGGTGTGATCGGTGCGAGCAGCAGGGCGACCGTTTCCAGGCCCTCCTGCAACAGCGCGCGATCCTGCTCGCTGGCGGTCGCGGCTTTCTCCAGCACGTTCATCAGCGTCATCACCTGGGCGATGGCGGTGTTGAATTTGTGATGCTGGCCGACATCGACGCTGGCCTGCTTGATGGCGAGATGGATCGCGCGGCGTACGGCCTTCTGCTCGTCGCTCAGGCTGGCGGTGTCCAGCGTGCCTGCGACGCCAGCGCTGACATGTGCATGAGCCAGACGCCAGACGCGACGCAGGAAGCGGCTGGCGCCCTCGACGCCGGAGTCGGACCACTCCAGGCTCATGTCCGGCGGCGAAGCGAACATCATGAACAGGCGGCAGGTATCTGCGCCGTATGCATCGATCATGGCCTGCGGGTCGACGCCGTTGTTCTTCGACTTGGACATCTTCTCGGTGCCGCCGATTTCCACCGGCAAACCATCGCTGGCCAGCTTCGCGCCGATGATCTTGGCCTTGGCATCACGCTCGACGATCACGTCGGCGGGGTTGAACCAGTCCTTGCCACCGTTTTCCAGGGTGCGGTAGTAGGTCTCGGCGACCACCATGCCCTGGGTCAGCAGGTTCTTGAACGGCTCGTTGGAGCTGACCAGGCCTTCGTCACGCATCAGCTTGTGGAAGAAGCGCGCGTAGAGCAGGTGCAGGATGGCGTGCTCGATGCCGCCGATATACTGATCCACCGGCAGCCAGTGGTTGGCCGCGGCCGGGTCGACCATGCCCTTTTCGTAGTTCGGGCTGGCGTAGCGGGCGAAATACCAGGACGACTCGACGAAGGTGTCCATGGTGTCGGTTTCGCGCTTGGCCGGCGCGCCGCATTTCGGGCAGCTGCATTCGTAGAACTCCGGCATGCGCGCCAGCGGGCTGCCGGCGCCGTCCGGTACCACGTCTTCCGGCAGCACGACCGGCAGCTGGTCTTCGGGGACCGCGACGTCGCCGCAGCTGTCGCAGTGGATGATCGGGATCGGGCAGCCCCAGTAGCGCTGGCGGCTGATGCCCCAGTCGCGCAGGCGGAATTGGGTGCGTGCCTGGCCGAGGCCTTCCTTCTGCAGCGCCACTTCGATGGCATCGAACGCGCCGTCGAAGTCGAGGCCGTCGAAGATGCCGGAATTGATCAGCTCGCCGTGTTCGCCATAGGCGTCCTGCCAGGGTGCCGGGGTCTGGTCGCCGGCGCTGGTGCGTACCACCGGCTTGATAGGCAGGTCGTACTTGCTGGCGAACTCGAAGTCGCGCTCGTCGTGCGCCGGGACGGCCATGACCGCGCCTTCGCCGTAGTTCATCAGCACGTAGTTGGCGACCCACACCGGCAGCAACTCGCCAGTCAGCGGATGCTGCACGCGCAGTGAAGTGGCGAGGCCCTTCTTCTCCTGGGTGGCGATGTCGGCTTCGGCGACGCCGCCACGCTTGCATTCATCGATGAAGGCCTGCAGCTCGGTATTGTTCTGCGCGGCAAGCGTGGCCAGCGGGTGCTCGGCGGCCACCGCGACGTAAGTTGCACCCATCAGCGTATCGGGACGGGTGGTGAAGACCTTCATCACGCCTTCGCTGCCGATGCTGGCCACGTCGTAGGGGAAGCTGATCTCCATGCCGCGCGACTTGCCGATCCAGTTGCGCTGCATGGTCTTGACCTGTTCCGGCCAGCCATCCAGTTCGTCCAGACTCTCCAGCAGCTCATCCGCGTAGGCGGTGATCTTGAAGTAGTACATCGGGATTTCGCGCTTCTCGATCA
>DNMQ01000183.1 GCA_003488145.1 Pseudomonas sp. | reverse complement strand
ACCGCATCGCCCAGGCCACGGCAGTCGGTCACCTGCTCGAATGCTGTACCCAGGTCAGCGGCGGCTACTTCGCTCATCCCGGCCTGAAGGACGTACCGGACCTGGCCAATGTCGGCTGCCCCATCGCCAGCGTCACGGCCGATGGGCAGATCGTCATCGGCAAGGCGGCTGGCACCGGAGGTTGCGTCACTGAACGCACGGTCAAGGAACAACTGCTCTACGAGGTGCACGACCCGGCCAGCTACCTGACGCCGGATGTGATCATGGACCTGAGCCAGGTGCGTGTTCGGCAGATCGCCACCGATCAGGTGGCGGTCGAGGGTGTGCGCGGCAAACCGCAGCCGAAGCACCTCAAGGGCCTGGTCGGCCTGCGCGGCAAGTGGTTCGCCGAAGCGGAGATTTCCTACGCGGGCCCTGGCGCCGTGGCTCGCGCCGCGCTGGCGCGCGACATCCTGCTGCAACGCTGCGCCAAGCTGGCGCCGCAGCTCAGGCCGTGGATCGATGTGATCGGCGTCGCCAGCCTGTTCAACGACGCTGGCGGTCAGTGGCTGCAGCAGCGCCTGGCACAGGCGGCCGGCTGCCAGGACGTGCGCCTGCGCATCAGTTTCCTGGATCGCGACAAGGCCCTGCTGGAGCGCCTGCTGCTCGATGCCGAGTCGCTCTATACCAACGGCCCCGCTGGCGGTGGCGGCGTGCGCCGGCACATCGGCGAATCCCTCGGCACCACCACGTTTCTCATCGAGCGCACTGCGGTGCGGCAACGACTGGAGTGGTTCTGATGACCGAGGTACTGCTGTGCGATTACGCCCACGCCCGTGCCGGCGACAAGGGCAACACCCTGAGCGTGGCGGTGTTTGCCTTCGCCGCCGAGCACTATGCCTGGCTGGCCCGTGAACTGACCTGCGAGCGGGTGGCCGGCTGCCTGAATCACCGCGCCATCGGCACGGTGAAACGCTACGAGCTGCCGAACCTGGGCGGCCTCAACTTCGTGGTGGAGCACGCCCTGGAAGGTGGCGTCAACGCCAGCCCCGGGCTGGACCGTCACGGCAAAAGCCTCAGCTACGCGCTGCTCGGCCTGAGGCTGCCGCCTCCGGACTGAGCCGCCATTTCACCCTGTCTCCAACAATAACAACACCGGAGAGATCGACATGATCACCGCCCTGGGCTTCGGCCTGATGTTTCTCATCGTCACGCTGATCCTGCTGCGCCGGATCAGCCCGCTGGTCGCCTTCGTCACCCTGCCGGTGATCGCCAGCGCCCTCGCCGGTTTCGGCCTGGGGGAAATCGGCAAGTTCATCAGCGAGGGGCTGAAAGCCGTGGCTCCGACAGCCACGCTGTTCATCTTCGCCATCCTCTACTTCGGCATCATGCGCGAGCGTGGCCTGTTCGCCCCGCTGGTCAACTTCCTGCTGCGCAGCACCGGTGGCAAGCCGCTGGCCGTGGCGGTGGTGACCGTCGCCGTGACGGCGGTGACCCATCTGGACGGTATTGGCGCCGCCACCTTCCTGCTGGTGATTCCCGCCCTGCTGCCGCTGTACCTGCGCCTGGGCATGAAGCGCGAAATGCTGCTGTGCCTGGTGGTGCTCAGCGCCGGGGTGATGAACATGGTGCCCTGGGGCGGCACCACGGCGCGCGCCTCGGCGGTGACCGGCATCGACGCCTCGCTGCTGTGGATCTCGCTGATTCCCGTGCAGGCAGTCGGCCTGGCGCTGGTGATGGCCCTGGCGGTATTCCTTGGCCTGCGCGCCCAGCGCAGCCCCCTTGGCCATGGCATGCTCGCCGGCCATGAAGCTGCGCAGACGGCAGAACCCGGCGACGACGGCCGTCAGTTGAGCCCGCTTAGCTGGCGCTATTGGGCCAACCTGGTGCTGACCCTGATCATCCTTGTCTGTCTGTTCACCGGCGCCTTCCCGTTGTTCGCCTGCTTCATGGTGGGCCTCGGCGTCGCCCTGGTGCTCAACTACCCGAGCCTGGCGGAGCAGAACCAGGCCGTACTGCGCCACGCCAGCGATGCCATGCAAATGGCCCTGGTGATGCTCGCGGCCGGCATCCTGCTCGGCGTGCTGTCCGGCGCCGGCATGTCCGATGGCATGGCGCACTGGATGATCAACGTGCTGCCCGAAGGCTCGGCCAACTGGCTGCACCTGATCATCGGCGCCTTCGGTGTACCGCTGGGTATGCTGTTCTCGCCGGACGCCTACTACTTCGCCCTGCTGCCGGTGATTCGCGATGTCGCCGTGGCGGCTGGCGTCGACCCGGCTTCAGTGGCCAACGCCATGCTGATCGGTGAGAACACCGGCTTCGGCATCAGCCCGGTGGTGCCGAGCGTCTACCTGGCCATCGGCCTGGCCGGTGTCGAGCTGTACAAGCACATCCGCTATACCCTGCTGTGGGCCTGGGGGATCAGCCTGGTGATGCTGGCAGCGGCCGTGCTGTTCGGTGTGGTCACGGTCTGAGCCCAGCTCTGCAACGAAAAAAGGATCGCCGAGGCGATCCTTTTTTCATTCAGCAGACAGGAATCAGATGGCCTGATCCCAGGGACGATCGCCATGCTCGTCCTTGATGCGAGTGGGCAGGCCCATCACATCGAGCAGCTTGAGGAACGGCTGTGCCGGCAGTTCTTCGACGTTGACCATGCGCTTGGCATCCCACTCGCCACGGGCGATCAGCAGCGCCGCGGCAACCGGTGGCACGCCGGCGGTGTAGGAGATGCCCTGGCTGTCCGTCTCGGCGTAGGCCTCTTCGTGGTCGGCCACGTTGTAGATGAACAGCTCGCGCGGCTGCCCATCCTTGGTGCCCTTGACCAGATCGCCAATGCAGGTCTTGCCGGTGTAGCCCGGCGCCAGCGAGGCGGGATCGGGCAGCACGGCCTTGACCACCTTGAGCGGAACGACTTCCAGGCCTTCGGCGGTGCGCACTGGCTGCTCGGAGAGCAGGCCGAGGTTCTTCAGTACGGTGAAGACGTTGATGTAATGCTCGCCGAAGCTCATCCAGAAACGGATGTTCGGCACGTCGAGGTGCTTGGAGAGCGAGTGCACCTCGTCATGACCGGTCAGGTAGAGGCTCTGTTCGCCCACGACCGGCAGGTCGTCGGTGCGCTTGACCTCGAACATGCGGTTGGTCGTCCACTGGCCGTTCTGCCAGCTGTAAACCTGCCCGGTGAATTCGCGGAAATTGATTTCCGGGTCGAAATTGGTGGCGAAATACTTGCCGTGGGAACCGGCGTTGACGTCGAGGATGTCGATCGACTCGATCTTGTCGAAGTATTCCTGTTGGGCCAGAGCGGCGTAGGCGTTGACCACGCCCGGGTCGAAGCCGGCACCGAGGATGGCGGTGATGCCCTTTTCCTGGCATTCGGCCAGGTGCTTCCACTCGTAGTTGCCGTACCACGGCGGCGTTTCGCAGATCTTGCCCGGCTCTTCATGGATCGCGGTATCGAGATACGCGGCGCCGGTGTCGATGCAGGCGCGCAGCACGGACATGTTGAGGAAGGCAGAACCGACATTGATGACGATCTGCGATTCGGTTTCACGAATCAGCGCCTTGGTCGCTTCCACGTCCATGGCGTCCAGCGCATAGGCCTTGATCTCGCCGGGCTGCTTCAGCCCGCCCTTGGCCTGGACGCTGTCGATGATGGCCTGGCATTTGGAGATGCTGCGCGACGCGATAGCAATACGACCGAGTTCGTCGTTGTGCTGCGCGCACTTGTGGGCCACCACCTTGGCAACACCTCCTGCGCCAATGATAAGAACGTTTTTCTTCAATTGTTTCACCCCCTTGTACTGCGGCCTCAGGAAAGGCTGGACAGGTAATCGTTAAAGTCGAACTCACGAACCACCTCGACGCTGCCGTCGAGCTGCTTTACCACGATGGACGGCATTTTCAGACCGTTGAACCAGTTTTTCTTGACCATGGTGTAGCCTGCCGCGTCGATGAACGACAGCCGATCGCCGATGGCCAACGGACGATCGAATTGGTACTCACCGAAGATATCGCCGGCCAGACAGCTCTTTCCGCACACCATGTAGCTGTGCTCGCCGTCGTTGGGCGCCATCTTGGCGTTGAGGCGGTAGATCAGCAGGTCAAGCATGTGCGCTTCGATGGAGCTGTCGACCACCGCGAGGTTCTTGCCGTTGTACAGGGTGTCGAGCACCGTGACTTCCAGCGAGGCGCTCATGGTGATCGCCGCCTCGCCGGGCTCCAGGTAGACCTGCACGCCGAATTTTTCCGAGAAGGCCTTCAGCCGCGCGCAGAAGGCATCCAGCGGATAGCCTTCGCCGGTGAAGTGGATACCGCCGCCGAGGCTGACCCACTCGACCTTTTCCAGCAGGTGACCGAAGCGCTCCTCGATGGTGGTCAGCATCTGGTCGAACAGCTCGAAGCTGCTGTTCTCGCAGTTATTGTGGAACATGAAGCCGCTGATCTTGCCGATCAC
>DNMQ01000184.1 GCA_003488145.1 Pseudomonas sp. | reverse complement strand
CCAATGCAGGTCTTGCCGGTATAGCCCGGCGCCAGCGAGGCGGGATCGGGCAATACGGCCTTGACCACCTTGAGCGGTACCACTTCCAGGCCTTCGGCGGTGCGCACCGGCTGCTCGGAGAGCAGGCCAAGGCTGTTCAGCACGGTAAAGACGTTGATGTAGTGCTCGCCGAAGCTCATCCAGAAACGGATGTTCGGCACGTCGAGGTGCTTGGACAGCGAGTGCACCTCGTCGTGGCCGGTCAGGTAGAGACTCTGTTCGCCCACGACCGGCAGGTCGTCGGTGCGTTTGACCTCGAACATGCGATTGGTCGTCCACTGGCTGTTCTGCCAGCTGTAAACCTGACCGGTGAATTCGCGGAAATTGATTTCCGGGTCGAAATTGGTGGCGAAATACTTGCCGTGGGAACCGGCATTGACGTCGAGGATGTCGATCGACTCGATCTTGTCGAAGTATTCCTGCTGCGCCAGGGCAGCGTAAGCGTTGACCACGCCCGGGTCGAAACCGACGCCGAGGATGGCGGTGACGCCCTTTTCCTGGCACTCGGCCAGGTGTTTCCACTCGTAGTTGCCATACCACGGCGGCGTTTCGCAGATCTTGCCCGGCTCTTCGTGGATCGCGGTATCGAGATACGCGGCGCCGGTGTCGATGCAGGCGCGCAGCACGGACAGGTTGAGGAAGGCAGAACCGACGTTGATGACGATCTGCGATTCGGTTTCACGAATCAGTGCCTTGGTCGCTTCCACGTCCATGGCGTCCAGCGCATAGGCCTTGATTTCGCCGGGCTGCTTGAGCCCGCCCTTGGCTTGCACGCTGTCGATGATGGCCTGGCATTTGGAGATGTTGCGCGACGCGATAGCAATACGACCGAGTTCGTCGTTGTGCTGCGCGCACTTATGGGCCACCACCTTGGCGACACCTCCTGCACCAATGATAAGAACGTTTTTCTTCAATTGTTTCACCCCCTTGTACTGCGGCCTCAGGAAAGGCTGGACAGGTAATCGTTAAAGTCGAACTCACGAACCACCTCGACGCTGCCGTCGAGCTGCTTTACCACGATGGACGGCATTTTCAGGCCGTTGAACCAGTTCTTCTTGACCATGGTGTAGCCTGCCGCGTCGATGAACGACAGCCGATCGCCGATGGCCAACGGACGATCGAATTGGTACTCACCGAAGATGTCGCCGGCCAGACAGGATTTGCCGCACACCATGTAGCTGTGCTCGCCGTCGTTGGGCGCCATCTTGGCGTTGAGGCGATAGATCAGCAGGTCGAGCATGTGCGCCTCGATGGAGCTGTCGACCACCGCCAGGTTCTTGCCGTTGTACAGGGTGTCGAGCACCGTGACTTCCAGCGACGCACTCATGGTGATCGCCGCTTCGCCCGGCTCCAAGTAGACCTGTACGCCGAATTTTTCCGAGAACGCTTTCAGCCGCGCGCAGAAGGCATCCAGCGGATAGCCTTCGCCGGTGAAGTGGATACCGCCGCCGAGGCTGACCCACTCGACCTTTTCCAGCAGGTGACCGAAGCGCTCCTCGATGGTGGTCAGCATCTGGTCGAACAGCTCGAAGCTGCTGTTCTCGCAGTTATTGTGGAACATGAAGCCGCTGATCTTGCCGATCACCGCCTCGATCTTCGCCGGGTCGTGCTCGCCCAGACGACTGAACGGCCGCGCCGGGTCGGCCAGCAGGTAATCCGAGCTGCTGACCTGCGGATTGACGCGCAGGCCGCGGATGATGCCCTCGGTGCCGGCCTCGAAACGCTCCAGCTGGCCAATGGAGTTGAAGATGATCTTGTCGCAGTTGGCGACCATCTCTTCGATCTCATCATCGGCCCAGGCCACGCTGTAGGCGTGGGTTTCGCCGGCGAACTTCTGCCGGCCGAGCTTGAGTTCGTACAGCGAGGACGAAGTGGTGCCATCCATGTACTGCTGCATCAGGTCGAATACCGACCAGGTGGCGAAGCACTTGAGGGCCAGCAGCGCCTTGGCGCCGGACTGTTCGCGCACGTAGGCGATCTTCTCCAGGTTGCCCAGGAGCTTCTGTTTATCAATGAGGTAATACGGCGTCTGGATCATGTCTACGTGCCCCCAAGGGATTTCGCCGGACAGGAGCCGGCAGCTCCCGTTTGCAAAAGCCGCGAATTGTGCCGATTACCGGCGCAGATCGAAATAGATTTTCAACACTTCGTCACCATTCAAGGACATCCGGCAGCACCGATGTGGCTGCAAGCGCCGATGCTAGACAGGCTAACCCGCCTGCAATGACGTTCAAGTGAATCGCCCAGTTGATTGCCGGGCGCCGCATTCAGAGCGCGTCCGATTGTCCGGCGGGCCTTCAGTGGGCTGTCAATGCAGTACAATTCGCGCTTTTTTCACTGGCTGGACTGGCGCCTCGATGATCGAACCCAAGCGCGTACTGCGTGCCCTCGCCGAACACTGGACGTTGCTCGAGCCGCTGTGCGAGCGTTTCGACGCCGGCACCCTGAGCCTGATCGAACTTCGTCATCAGCTGGCCGCGCAGCTGCCCGAAGGCACGCCCACCGATATCACTGCCCTGCTCGACCAGTGGATCCGCCTGGACATCCTGGTGCCGGTGGCCAAGAGCCCCAACCGCTTCGAGCTGAACGCGCAGATCCACGACTTCCTCGCCTACCTGCGCCGCGAGCACCGCCTCGGCCTGTGCCT
>DNMQ01000005.1 GCA_003488145.1 Pseudomonas sp. | reverse complement strand
CCGATCCGCCTGACGCCCGCGCAGAGCGGCGGGCCCATTCATACGCGCAGTTTCAGCGGCCGGTTCCGCAACCTGCGCCTGTTGGGCGGCGCGCTGCTGATGCTGCTCTACTTCGGCACCGTCTGGCTGAACTGGAACGGTCGCCAGGCGGTGCTGTGGGATCTGGACCGGCAGCAGTTTCACATCTTCGGCGCCACGTTCTGGCCGCAGGATTTCATCTTGCTCTCGGCGATTCTGATCATCGCCGCGTTCGGCCTGTTCTTCATCACCGTGCTGGCCGGACGCATCTGGTGCGGCTACGCCTGCCCGCAGAGCAGCTGGACCTGGATGTTCATGTGGGTGGAAAAGGTCACCGAGGGTGATCGCCTGCAGCGCATCAAGCTCGACGCCGCGCCCTGGTCGGCCGCCAAGCTGTTGCGCCGTGCCGCCAAGCACACGCTGTGGCTGGCCATCAGCCTGGCCACGGCGCTGGCCTTCGTCGGCTACTTCACTCCGGTGCGCGAGCTGGTGGGCGACCTCGCCCGCTTCGGGCTCGGCGCGACCACCTGTTTCTGGCTTCTGTTCTTCACTGCCGCGACCTACATCAACGCCGGCTGGCTGCGCGAGCAGGTGTGCCTGCACATATGCCCTTACTCGCGCTTTCAGAGCGTGATGTTCGACGCCGACACCCTACTCGTCTCCTACGACACAGCCCGTGGCGAAAACCGCGGCGCGCGACGCAAGGGCAGCGACCCGCGCGCGCAGGGCCTCGGTGACTGCGTCGACTGCACGCTGTGCGTGCAGGTCTGCCCCACCGGCATCGACATCCGCGACGGCCTGCAGCTGGACTGCATCAGCTGCGGCGCCTGCATCGACGTCTGCGACAGCGTCATGGACCGGATGGGTTACGCTCGCGGCCTGCTGCGCTACACCTCCGAACGCGTGCTCAAAGGCGGCGCCACCCGTCTCTTGCGTCCGCGCCTGATCGGGTATGCCGTGGCGATGACGGCGATGATCGCCGCCTTCATCTGGGCACTGGACGCGCGGCCGCAGCTGCAGCTGGACGTCACCCGCGACCGCACGCTGTACCGCGAGAACATGCAGGGGCAGATCGAAAACATGTACCGCCTCAAGCTGATCAACAAGACCCAGCAACCGCGCCGCTACGCGCTCGGGCTGGAAGGCGGGCCGTTCGCACTGCAGGGACCGCGCGAGATCGCCCTGGCCCCGGGCGAGATCGCCGACCTGCCGGTCAGCGTTGCGCTGCTCGACAACGCCCGCGACTTCAGCCGCGAGCTGCGCTTCGAGGTCAGCGACCTGGCCGAGCCAAGCAGCCGGGTGAGTACACCGAGTACCTTCGTCGCCCCCATCGCGACGCTGCGCCAGTAGACTGGCCATGCCCAACCGCCACGGCCCGGACACGATGAAGCGCTACGAGAAATTCGCCGACGAGATTGCCGAACTGATCCGCAGCGGCGTGCTCGCCCCCGGGGAAAAGGTGCCCTCGGTGCGCCACGCCAGCCGCACCTATGGCGTCAGCCCGTCCACCGTGTTCCAGGCCTACTACCTGCTGGAAGACCGCGGGCTGATCCAGGCGCGGGCGCGTTCGGGCTATTTCGTTCGCGAACATGCCAAGCGCCCGCTGCACGAACCAGACATCAGCACCCGCCCGGCGGAAACCACCGAGGTGGGCGTCAGCGAGCTGGTCTTCTCCGTGCTCGCCTCGCTGCGCGATCCGGCCACCGTACCCTTCGGTTCGGCCTTTCCCAGCCCCGAACTGTTTCCCCTGCAACGGCTCGCACGCTCGATGGCGCAAAGCGTGCGCGACATGCCGGCACGCGAGGTGATTGCCGAGATGACCGCCGGCAACCCGGACCTGCGCAGGCAGATCGCCCTGCGCTACATGGTCAGCGGTGTGATGCTGCCGATGGACGAACTGGTGATCACCACCGGTGCGATGGAGGCTCTGAACCTCTGCCTGCAGGTGGTGACCGAACCGGGCGACCTGGTGGCCATCGAGGCGCCAGCGTTTTACGCCACGCTGCAGGTACTGGAACGGCTCAAGCTCAAGGCGGTGGAGATTCCCGTCCACCCGCGGGAAGGCATCGACCTCGACATCCTCGCCGATCGCCTCGCGCACTTGCCGATCAAGGCCTGCTGGTTCATGAGCAGCCTGCAGAACCCGCTCGGCGCGAGCATGGGCGAGGCGAAGAAGCAGCAGCTCTATGAGCTGTTGCAGCGCCATCAGGTGCCGCTGATCGAGGACGACGTCTACGCCGAGCTGTACTTCACCCGCGAGCCGCCCAAGCCGGTGAAAAGCCATGACCGCGAAGGTCTGGTGATGCACTGCGGCTCGTTCTCCAAGAGTCTCGCGCCCGGTTACCGCGTCGGCTGGGTTGCCGGCGGTCGCTATGCCGAGCAGATCGCCCGGCTCAAGCTGATGACCACCATCTCGCCGTCAGTGCCGGCGCAGGCCGCCATTGCCGATTACCTGCAGCACGGCGGCTACGACCGTCACCTGCGCAAGCTGCGCCATGCGCTGGAGATGCAGCAGGGCGCGATGCTCGCCTCCGCGGCCCGCCATTTCCCAGCGAGCACGCGGGTCACCCGGCCCAGCGGCGGCTACTTTCTGTGGTTCGAATTTCCCGAGCAGGTGGATTCGCTGCAGCTGCTGCAACTGGCGCTAGCCCAGGGCATCAGCCTGGCGCCAGGGCCGATCTTTTCGGCGACCCAGCGCTTTCGCAACTGCGCGCGCCTGAATCACGGCCATCCATGGGACGCGCGCAGCGAGCAGGCGATGGAGTTGCTGGGCAGGATGCTGAAGTCGTTCTGAGGCGCGGTGACGATATGTCCGGGACCTTCAGTCGCAATCCTGCGGCTGGCCGCCACGGGCCTTCATCAGATACATGCGGTCGTCGGCCTGCTTGAGCAGCTGGGCCTCCGCATCACCGTCTTCGGGATAGAGCGCGGTGCCGATGCTCAAGCCGATATCGAGACTGTGCTCGGCAATCTGCATCGGCTGCTCGAAGGCCGCGCGGATCTTGTCGACGACGCGGCGGGCATCCTCTGCCTCGGCGATGCTTTCCAGCAGCACCACGAACTCATCGCCACCCAGCCGCGCCACGGTATCGGTGTCGCGCACGCAGTGCGTTAGGCGATCGGCCACTGCGCGCAGCAGCTGGTCGCCGCCGCTGTGGCCGTAGGTATCGTTGACCTGCTTGAAGCGATCCAGATCCACGTAGAGCAAGGCGACGCGTCCGCCATTGCGCCGCACCCGCGCCAGGGCCGTGTCCAGGCGATCGCGAAAACAGGCGCGATTCGGCAGGCCGGTGAGTTCGTCGTACTGCGCCATCCGGTGCAGTCGCGCATACAGCTGCTTGCGCTCGATTGCCGTGACCACCTGCATCGAGACGAACTGCAGCAGCTCCTGATCCTTCTCGGTGTAGGGCGCGGCCGTGCTCTTGAGCAACAGCACGCCGATCACCCCCTCACTCGAACTGAGCGGCACCCCCAGCCACCAGGCATGGGTATCCCCATCACCGAGCGGGAGCGCTAGCGCTGGCATCGAGTCTGCATTGAAGCGCAACGGCTGCGCGCCATGCAGAACGGAGAAACACAGGGACGCCGCGGGCTCCGCTGGCAGCCCGGCCGAATCGAGCGCCAGCGCCTGGTAGGGATAAGTCAGCTCGCCGTGGGCTGCGTTGCGGATGGCGACGATGAAATCGTCCACCGGCAGCAGCTGGGCAATGGTCAGATGAATCTGCTGATACAACGCTGCGAGGTTTGGCCCCGTGCGCCGCCTCGGAGATCGAATAGAGCGCCGCTTGCATCGCTTCGGATTGCTTGCGCTGGGTGATGTCGCGCGCCACGCCGATGCGCAGCTTGCTATCGGTCGACCAGCAGGCCGACCACATGATGTGCACGACACCGCCGTCCTTGCGCACGTAGCGGTTCTCGAAGTGCAGCAGCGGCTGATCGGCCATGACCTCCTTGGCGGCGGCCAGGGTCCGGGCACGGTCTTCGGGGTAGACCATCTCGATCATCCGCTTGCCGAGCATCTCCTGCGGCGTATAGCCGAAGATGCGCTCGCAGGCGGCGTTGACATAAACGAAGTTGCCCTGCGCATCGACCACGCAGATGGCATCCAGCAACAAATCGATGACACTCTCAAGAGGCGCGTAGCTATCCGTCTTCACAGCGGCAGACCTACTTCGGCCATTGGGCACGGGCATGGCGATCGGGGCGGCGCCGTCGCGCGGCTGATCGCTCGTTCCCATGCCCTAAGCATCGCCCAAATCCGCAGCCGCCGCGCTGTTTTTTTATTGTCCGGCTCCCTCCACCCAGCGCGGATAGTAGCCGAGCGAAGCCTGGGTGTTGGCATCCTGCAGCGCGATAACGTCCTCTGGCGCATCGCCGGCGTCCCGTTCCAGTCGGTCGCCGCGAAAGAAGAAGCGGCGGCCATCGGCAAGCGTGAGGAACAGACCGACCGCCCCATGGCCATCCAGCGGCACCAGTACGACCTGGCCGTCGCCGAACAGATCCAGGCTGCGACGGTGCTCCCGATAAGGGCTCGCCTTGAACTCCAGCGACTGCCAGCGGACCGGGTGGCGAAACTGGCTGGGCAACACGGCTGGCGGCGTGGCAGCCTCCAGATAGCCCAGGCTGTCCGCGCTGGCCAATACCGGTACCTCGGGATAGTCGGCCAGCCCCGAAGCGTGCTCCCAACGCACGCAACCCAGCACGATACGATCAATCTCCAGTCCGTCCCCCTCCAGCTGATCGCGCACCGGGCGCACGTCCGCGTAGCGCTTGATTCGCCAGGGCACCTCTGCGTCCAGCTGCGCGTCGATCTGCCGACCGAGCCCTGTACCGAACAGCAAGCGGCTGCCGCGATGCTCGATCAGAATCGCGATGTGCTGAGTGGGTGGTGCCTCCTGCCAACCGTCCCGCCCCAGCAGAAAGTCGCCACTTTCGCTCTGCGCCGTCTTCACCAGGCTGAAGCGCAACCCTTGCGCAGCCGAAGCATCTTCGACGAAGCCAAACAGGGAGACTGCCAGCCCGATCATCAGCAGCAGCGATGTTCCGATCCGTCGGCCCGGGTGCCGGTCCAGCTCGCCGGGCATCCGGCCATTCTGCACGTTCATGGCGTCACAACCCCGGCATGCCGACATAACCCGGCAGCGCGCGGACGCGGGCGAACCAGGCCTGCAGCGCCGGATAGGCAGCCAGATCGAGCCCGCCGTCTCCGCCCAGCGCGACGTTGGGGTAGACGGCGATGTCGGCGATGGTCGGTTCGCTGGTCTGCGCCAGCCAGGCGTGCTGCGCAAGGTGCCGCTCGAGCGTACGCAGGGCGCTGGCGGCACGTGCCTGCGCCAGCGGCTCGTCGATCGGCCGGCCGAACAGCTTGCCCAGACGCACGGTGGCCGGGCCATGCTGCACCTCGTTGGCAGCGAAGCTCAGCCAGTTGGCGATGTGGCCCTGGGTTTCGGCGTCCTGCGGATACCACTCATTGGCATAGCGCTGGGCCAGATAGACCAGGATTGCCTGGGAATCGCCAAGTCGAAAATCGCCGTCCTCGAGCACCGGAATCTGTCCGCGCGGGCTGATTTCACGGAACGCCGGCTGATTGTGCTCGCCCGCAAGCAGATTCACCGGCACCAGCGCCACCGGCTGGCCGATCAGGCTGAGAAACAGACGAACCTTGTGGCAGTTGCCGGATAGCGTCAGGTCGTAAAGCTTCATGGTGTTGCCCTCGTGATTGGCTGCGACTGGATAATAGACAGACCTGTCTGTACACTGCAAGCACCAACGCAAATTCACCTCAACTGGAGCAAGCCGCGAGCGCTCCCGCATAATGTCGAACCACAGGAGGTATCCATGGCATCGAACAAGCGCGACCAGTTGCTCAACACCGCAGAGAGTCTGTTCTATCGCGAGGGTTATCACGCCACCGGCATCGATCGCATCCTGGCCGAATCCGGCGTGGCCAAGATGACGCTGTACAAGCACTTCAAGTCCAAGGACGAGCTGATCCTGGCCGTGCTGGAAGCGCGCCACGAGCTGATGCTGACGCGCCTGCGCGAGCGTGCCACCAGACTGCCGCCGCGTGAGGCGCTACTGGGAATTTTCGATGGATTGCACGGAATGATTCACGGCAACGACGCCTTCTGCGGCTGCCTGTTCATCAACGCAGCGGCCGAATATCACGACCGCGACCACCCGATTCACCGCCGCTCCTCCGCCTACAAGGCAGAGCTGCTAGCCTACCTTCGCGAGCTGCTGGAACGCCTGGATGCGCCACGGCCGCTGCAGCTGGCGCGCCAACTGCAGTATCTGCTCGAAGGCGCGCTGAGCATGGCGCATATCGAAGGGCCGGGCGAGCAGGCGCGGGACGCGAAAGTCGCCGCCGAACGACTGCTCGAGGCCGCCGGCATCTAGGCGCGCCGCAGCGGGCGCGCCCTCTTGCCGTTCAGAGGGTGCCGGCTTCGTCTTCCCGGACCTTGAACCAGGCGGCATACAGGGCTGGCAGGAACAGCAGCGTCAGCGCCGTGGCGACGATCAGGCCACCCATGATCGCCACCGCCATTGGCCCGAAGAAGATACTGCGCGACAACGGAATCATTGCCAGCACCGATGCCAACGCAGTCAGCACGATGGGCCGAAAGCGGCGCACCGTGGCATCGACGATGGCGGTGAAGCGCGCCTGACCGGCACCGATGTCCTGCTCGATCTGATCCACCAGAATCACCGAGTTACGCATGATCATCCCCGACAGCGCGATGGTGCCGAGCATCGCCACAAAGCCGAACGGCTGCCCGAAGAGCAGCAGGAACAGTGCAACACCGATGATGCCCAGCGGCGCGGTGAGAAATACCATGGCCGAGCGCGAGAAACTCTTGAGCTGCGCCATCAACAGGGTCAGCACGACGATGACGAACAGCGGCATGCCGGCATTCACCGAACGCTGGCCGCGCTCGGAGTCCTCCACCGTGCCGCCGACCTCGAGCAGATAGCCGCCGGGCAACTGATCCCGGATGTCGGCCAGGGTCGGCTCGATCTCACGCACCAGTGCCGCCGGCTGCTGCTCTCCGTACACATCGGCGCGCACGGTGACCGTTGGCAGGCGGTTGCGGTGCCAGATCACGCCTTCCTCGAAGCCGTACTCGAGCGTCGCCACCTGCGACAGCGGCACGCTGCGCCCGCTCTCGGTGGGAATCGCCAGGCTCGGCAGCATCGACAGCTCGAGCCGCTCGCGCTCGGTGCCGCGCAGGAGGATTTCGATCAGCTCATTGTCCTCGCGGAACTGGCTGACGCTGCTGCCGGTGAATGTGCGCCGCAGGAAGCCGGACAGCTCAGCGGTGGTCACGCCCAACGCCCGGGCACGATCCTGATCGACGTTGAGCCGGACCATCTTGCTCGGCTCCTGCCAGTCCAGATGGACGTTGGCCACGTGCGGGTTCTCGTTGACCTTGGCAGCGACCTGGCGAGCCAGCCCACGCACCACGTCGATATGCTCGCCGGTGACACGGAACTGCACCGGATAGCCCACCGGCGGGCCATTCTCCAGCCGCGTCACGCGACCACGCAGGCTCGGGAAGTCCTCGCGCATGCGCTCGATCAGCCAGCTGCGCAGGGCCTCGCGGGACTCGATGCTGTCGGCCAGCACGACGAACTGGGCGAAGCTGGTCGCCGGCAACTGCTGGTCCAGCGGCAGGTAGAAACGCGGCGAGCCGGTGCCGACGTAAGCCACGTAGTTAGCGATGCCGGCCCGTTCCTTGAGTAGCTGTTCCAGCCGCGCCACCTCCGCTTCGGTCGCCTTCAACGAGGCGCCTTCGGCCAGTTTGAGATCGACCATCAGCTCCAAACGGCCGGACGCCGGGAAGAACTGTTGCGGCACCAGGCGGAACAGCACCACGGCGGCGGCGAAGATCGCCAGGGTGAGCAGGATGACCGTCTTGCGGCGGCGCACGCAGAAGGTCACCACGCGCCGTACGCGCTGGTAGAACGGTGTGGCGTAGGGATCGTGGCCGTCGCCACCGCTCTGCTTGTGTGCCGACTTCTTGGCAAGATCCGGCAGCAGCTTTTCGCCAATCAGCGGTACGAACATCACCGCGGCGATCCAGGATGCGATCAGCGAGATGGCCACCACCTGAAAGATCGAGCGGGTGTATTCACCGGTACTGGAATTGGCGGTGGCGATGGGCAGGAAACCTGCGGCGGTGATCAGCGTACCGGTCAGCATCGGGAACGCCGTGCTGGTCCAGGCGAAGCTGGCAGCCTTGAGGCGGTCGTAGCCCTGCTCCATCTTGATCGCCATCATCTCCACCGCAATGATCGCGTCGTCCACCATCAGCCCGAGAGCCAGGACCAGGGCGCCAAGGGATATCTTGTGCAGGCCGATGTCCAGATAGCTCATGGCGGCGAAAGTCATCGCCAGCACCAGCGGAATCGACAGCGCGACCACCAGCCCGGTACGCACGCCTAGCGAGAAGAAACTCACCAGCAATACGATCACCAGCGCTTCGATCAACACCTTGACGAACTCGCCGACGCTGGTCTTCACCGCCGCGGGCTGATCCGACACCTTGCGCAGCTGCATCCCCGCCGGCAGCTCCTGCTGCAGGCGGGCGAACTCCTGCTCCAGTGCCTGGCCCAGCACCAAGATGTCGCCACCGCTTTTCATCGAAACCGCCAGACCCAGGGCAGGCTCGCCCATGAAGCGCATGCGCGGCGCGGGCGGGTCGTTGAAGCCGCGATGTACCTCGGCAACATCGCCGATACGGAAGGTGCGGCCGGCAACGCGGATGGGGAAATCACGAATCTCCTTGACCGTCTCGAAGCTACCGGTGACGCGCAGCTGCACCCGATCGCTGATGGTCTCGACGAAACCAGCAGCCGTTACCGCGTTCTGCGCCTCCAGCGCCTGGCGCACGGCTTCCAGCGGGACGCCGAGCGTGGCCAGTTTGACGTTGGAGAGTTCGATCCAGATCTTCTCGTCCTGCAGGCCGATCAGCTCGACCTTGCCGACGTTCTTCACCCGCTGCAGCTGCAGCTGGATGCGGTCGGCGTAGTCCTTGAGGATCGCGTAGTCGAAACCTTCGCCGGTCAGGGCGTAGATGTTGCCGAAAGTGGTGCCGAACTCGTCATTGAAGAAGGGCCCCTGTACACCCGGCGGAAAGGTGTGCTGGATGTCGCCGATCTTCTTGCGAATCTGGTACCAGAGGTCGGGAATGTCCTTCGAGCGCATCGAGTCGCGTGCCATGAAGGTGACATTGGATTCGCCCGGTCGGGAGAACGAGACGATGCGCTCGTACTCGCCGGTTTCCATCAGCTTCTTCTCGATGCGCTCGGTGACCTGCCGCGATACTTCCTCGGCGGTAGCGCCCGGCCATTGCGTCTGGATGACCATGGCCTTGAAGGTGAATGGCGGGTCCTCGCTCTGGCCGAGCTTGCTGTACGACAGCGCGCCGACGATCGCCAGCAGCAGCATCAGGTAGACGACGATCTG
>DNMQ01000006.1 GCA_003488145.1 Pseudomonas sp. | reverse complement strand
GGCCTGCACCGCCTGCCGCCCTTGCTACGCGCGTTCACCCGCGCTTATCCGCAGGTCAGCCTGGATATTCGCTTTCTCGATTCGGAAGTCGCCTACGACGAAGTGCTGCATGGCCGCGCCGAACTGGCGGTCATCACCCTGGCGCCGCAGACGGCCGAGCCGGTCCGGGCAAAGAAGGTATGGGACGACCCGCTGGATTTCGTTGTCGCGCCCGAGCACCCGCTGGCGGGCAAGGCGGATATTCGTCTGGCCGATGTCGCCGGCCATCCTGCCGTCTTTCCCGGCGGCAACACCTTCACTCACCACATCGCCCAGCGACTGTTCGAGCGTGAGGGCCTGACGCCCAATATCACCATGAGCACCAACTATATGGAGACGATCAAGATGATGGTCTCCATCGGCATTGCCTGGAGCGTGTTACCGCGCAGCATGCTCGACGAACAGGTGGTCAGCCTGCCTCTGCCAGGCATTCAGCTGACCCGGCAACTTGGCTACATCGTGCACAGGGAACGCACCCTTTCAAATGCGGCCAGAGCCTTCATGGCGCTACTGGATGCTGAACGCGGTGACTGACCAGACGAGACAACTACAAGAAAGGGCGCCCTATGGCGCCCTTCGCTTTCTTGCAGATCAACCCTCCAGCGCGGGTCGCTGATCGGCATTGATCGGGATGCGCTTGGGCTTGGCCTCTTCCGGCACCACGCGCTCCAGGTCGATGTTGAGCAGGCCACTGTTCAGCGCAGCGCCTTTCACCTCGATGTGGTCGGCTAGCCGGAACGACAACTTGAACGCCCGCTGAGCGATGCCCTGATGCAGATAGGTGACATTGTCGGCCTCGCTTTCGCGCCGCCCGCCACTGATGGTCAGCACACTGCGCTCGACCTGCAGATCGAGGTCGGACTCCTCGAAGCCGGCGGCCGCGACCACGATTCGATACTGGTCGTCACCGTGTTTCTCGATGTTATAGGGTGGATACGAGCTGCCGGTGTCGTTGCGCAGCGCGGACTCGAACAGGTCATTGAAACGATCGAAGCCCACGGATTGCCGGAACAGAGGGGCCATGGGGAACGAACTCATGATAAACCTCCTGAATCAGCGAGTTGAAACTGGCGGGACCCGACTTCGGCATCCCGCTGAGCCCTAGATAGGAACCGTTATGCAGATTTCAAGGCACCAAAAATGAGCCTGCCGACGAGAGGTAACACCATGTCCAGAGTCATGCTGATCACAGGTGCCAGTCGTGGTATCGGCGCCGCCACTGCCCGGCTGGCGGCCCACCAGGGCTACGCACTGTGCCTCAACTATCACCAACGCGAAGACGCGGTGAAACAGGTGCTCGAACAGGTCCACGCTGCGGGCGTATCGGCAATCACGGTCAAGGCTGATGTCGCCGACGAGGGTCAGGTGGTGCAGATGTTCGAGATGATTGATCGCGAGTTCGGCCGCCTCGATGTGCTGGTCAACAACGCCGGCATGCTCGAACAGCAGATGCGCCTGGAGCAGATGGACGCCGCCCGCTGGACGCGCGTGCTCGGTGCTAATGTCATCGGCAGCTTTCTATGTGCACGCGAGGCGATCAAGCGCATGTCCAATCAGCATGGCGGCCAGGGTGGTTCGATCATCAACCTGTCCTCGATCGCCGCGCGACTTGGCGCGCCTGGGGAGTACATCGACTATGCCGCGGCCAAGGGCGCCATCGACAGCATGACGGTCGGGCTGGCCAGGGAAGTGGCCGGCGAAGGCATTCGGGTGAATGCGGTACGACCTGGCGTGATCGATACCGAGATTCACGCAAGCGGTGGCGAGCCGGATCGCATCGAGCGGGTCAAGGCAAGCGTGCCCATGGGGCGCGGCGGGAAAGCCGAGGAAGTTGCCGAAGCCATACTCTGGCTCGCCAGTGAGCACGCCAGCTATACCACCGGCGCGTTGCTGGACGTCAGCGGCGGACGCTGATCGGCCTAACCCAGCGCCGCCACCGGAATACCGACGGTATCGACGCCGAGCATCGCGTCGATCCGCGCGCAATCGTTCTCCCGGCGCAGTGCGGCGAACAGCGCCACCGCCTCGGGGTAGTTACGCGTAAGCAAGGCCAGCCACTGCTTCAGTCTGCCGGGCGCATAGCGTGGTGCGATCTTGCCCCGCGCCTGCTGCCAGAAGTCCACCAGCGTGGGTTGAAACTCTGCCCAGCTCATCTTGGCGATGCTTTGCCCCTGTTCAGCGGCGGCGATCTGCCGTGCCAGGTCTGGCCGCGAAACCAGGCCGCGGCCCAACATGATGTTCTCCGCGCCGCTGACCTCTCGACAGCGACGCCAGTCTTCCAGCGACCAGATATCGCCGTTGGCGTATACCGGCACCGCGACGACTTCCTGCACGCGAGCCACCCATTCCCAATGCGCGGGCGGCTTGTAGCCTTCGACCTTCGTTCGCGCATGCACCACCAACTGCTCTGCCCCGCCGTCCACCAGCGCCCGAGCGCAATCGAGTGCACCGTCCGGGCTGTCGAAACCCAGGCGCATCTTGGCGGTGACCGGGATGGGCGCTGGCACAGTTCGCCGTACCTCACAGAGGATGGCGTGCAGCAAATCAGGCTCCCTGAGCAGGATGGCCCCACCGCGCGATTTGTTTACCGTCTTGGCCGGGCAGCCGAAATTCAGATCGATAGCAGGCGCACCCAGTGAGCAGGCATAGGCCGCGTTATCAGCCAGACAGGCAGGATCGGAGCCCAGTAATTGAACGCGCACAGCGGTTCCGGCGCGAGTAATGGCGCCAGTCTGCAATTCAGGTGCAAGTTTGCGAAAGCTGCTTTGCGGCAGTAGACGATCAGAGACTCGGATGAACTCGGTGACGCACCAGTCGACACCACCCATCCGAGTCAGAACGTCGCGAAGGATTTCGTCGACCAGCCCCTCCATGGGCGCCAAAGCGATCTGCATACCAGGCCAATAGATGTTGAAAGGTTGGGCATTGTACGGATGCCCGACCGCTTTATGAATGTTGCGTGGCCGGTAGCGGGCTATTCTTCGATGGTCCCGCCAATGGTGTCGGTTCCCGTGGTAGCACCCATGCCGCCGGTGGTTCCGGTATTACCCGTTCCCATGGTGCCCAGGTCACTGCCCTGCTGCGCCTTGTGGTCCCGACTGTCATGGCCTTCTGACTTTTCGCTGTGCTGGTCGGAACGCTCGCTCGATTCAACTGAGCTTTCGTTTGCAGCTCCCGGACGACGGGTGTCATCGGCGTTCTCCGCCGAACCGGCGTACGCCCCCGCAGAACCCGCCAGAAGCAATACTGTTACCGCTGTGAGTGCCCGATTCATGGCTACCTCCTATCGATGAACGACTGCGTTAATCACTACGTCTTTCCCATTTGGGACGGCGACGGTGCACCATGTCAGTCTCATTGCCACCATGGCCGGGTTCGGCCGTGTCATCGTACTGCTCCGCCGCTGGCTTCTTGGAGGATGCGTCACCTGCCTCAGACTGGCCCCGGTCATCCTCCAGATAGTCGATACCGCC
>DNMQ01000004.1 GCA_003488145.1 Pseudomonas sp. | reverse complement strand
TGCTTAAATCGCGTCGGTATCGGTTTCGCCGGTACGGATGCGGATGGCCTGTTCCAGGTTTACCACGAAGATCTTGCCGTCGCCGATCTTGCCGGTGTTGGCCGCCTTGGTGATGGCCTCGATGACGCGATCGAGCTGATCGTCAGCGATGGCCACGTCGATCTTTACCTTCGGCAGGAAGTCGACGACGTATTCGGCACCGCGATACAGCTCGGTGTGGCCCTTCTGACGACCGAAGCCTTTGACTTCGGTGACGGTGATGCCCTGTACGCCGATTTCCGACAGCGACTCGCGCACGTCGTCCAGCTTGAACGGCTTGATGATGGCAGTGACTAGTTTCATGAAAACTTCTCCCGTTTTAGGTGGACTTGCCCCAGAAGTACGAACCCGGTTCAAGTCTAAGCTCAGTGTCTGGCTCTTGTAACGCTCCGGCTGTAGCCGGTCCGCAGTCCGACACCACCAACCTCTCCGACAAAGCGTCGCGAATCACCGATGCACCGCAACCCGCTGGTGCATGCGTCGCTGGGGACAAAGCAGAATCAGTGCCAGCTTTACGCAATGCCCGTTTTTACGGGGTGCGCACGGATGGAATGGATGCCCGACGGACGGTAGCGGCCAGAACACGCACAATATTGGTGCGCGCATGCACCAACAGCTGCTCATTTTTTGTGCACGCCACCTGAGAAAGACCGGAAAAAGCCCGTGCTACACTGCGCCGGGTTCAACCACAGGTGTTTTCAATGTTGCCGCCAAAAGCTTTCCTAGATGCCATCGGCTCCCAGGCCTCGCGCCTGTTCAACGGCGAGACGCCGCTGCCGCGTGGCGAGTTCGAAGCCCAGCTCAAGGGTGTGGTCCAGGGCGCACTGAACAAGCTCGACGTGGTCAGCCGCGACGAATTCGACAGCCAGATGGTGGTGCTCGCCCGCACCCGCGCGCGCCTGGAGGCGCTCGAAGCCAAGGTTTCCGAACTGGAAGAAAAGCTCACGCCGCCCGCGTCCTGACAGACCGGGCCGGCGAAACGATCAAAGGAGTGATCGGATGTCCCTGGCCATAGTTCATAGCCGCGCGCAGATTGGCGTCGAAGCGCCGTCAGTGACCGTCGAAGCACATCTAGCCAACGGCCTGCCGGCACTGACCCTGGTCGGCCTGCCGGAAACAGCGGTCAAGGAAAGCAAGGATCGCGTGCGCAGCGCCATTCTCACCTCCGGCTTCGATTTTCCCGCTCGACGCATCACCCTCAACCTCGCCCCCGCCGACCTGCCAAAGGACGGCGGCCGCTTCGACCTGTCCATTGCCCTGGGCATCCTCGCCGCCAGCGGTCAGCTGCCGGCCGAGCGGCTCGACAACCTGGAATGCCTCGGCGAACTGGCACTGTCCGGCGCCTTGCGCCCGGTCCAGGGAGTCCTGCCGGCTGCCCTCGCCGCTCGAGCGGCAGGGCGCGCGCTGCTGGTGCCACGGGCCAACGCCGAGGAAGCCAGCCTGGCCTCGGGGCTCACCGTCTATGCCGCCGAGCACTTGCTCGAGGTCGCTGCGCACTTCAACGGCATCACGCCGCTCGAACCCTATGCGGCCCAGGGCCTGCTACGACAGATTCAGCCTTACCCCGACCTAGCCGACGTGCAAGGCCAGCAGGCCGCCAAGCGCGGGTTGCTGATCGCCGCGGCGGGCGCGCACAACCTGCTGTTTTCCGGCCCGCCGGGCACCGGCAAGACGCTGCTGGCCAGCCGCCTGCCCGGTCTCTTGCCGCCGCTGGACGAACAGGAAGCCCTGGAAGTCGCCGCCATCCATTCGGTGGCCAGTCACAGCCCCCTTGAGCATTGGCCACAACGGCCCTTTCGGCAGCCCCATCACAGTGCATCCGGCCCGGCGCTGGTCGGTGGCGGCAGTCGCCCGCAGCCGGGGGAGATCACCCTGGCGCATCAGGGCGTGCTGTTTCTCGACGAGCTGCCGGAATTCGACCGCAAGGTGCTCGAGGTCTTGCGTGAGCCACTGGAGTCGGGGCATATCGTCATCGCTCGGGCCCGCGACAAGGTGCGTTTTCCGGCGCGTTTCCAGCTGGTGGCGGCGATGAATCCCTGCCCCTGTGGCTACCTCGGTGATCCCAACGGGCGCTGCCGCTGCACGCCGGACCAGATCCAGCGCTATCGCAACAAGCTCTCCGGCCCGCTGCTCGACCGCATCGACCTGCATTTGACCGTGGCGCGCGAGGCGACGGCCCTCAACGCGCCGCTGCAGACGGGCCAGAGCAGTGCCGTGCTCGCCGCCCAGGTAGCCCAGGCGCGGCAGCTGCAACTCGCCCGTCAGGGCTGCGCCAATGCCTTTCTCGACCTCGCCGGATTGCGCAGCCATTGCCAGCTCGGCACCGAGGATCAGGCCTGGCTGGAGCGCGCCTGCGAACGCCTGGCGCTGTCGCTGCGCGCCGCGCACCGCCTGCTCAAGGTGGCGCGCACCCTCGCCGATCTGGAACAGGCCGGGCGAATCAGCCGCCAGCACCTCGCCGAAGCCCTGCAGTACCGGCCCGGTAGTCAAGGCTGAGCCTGCTCTAGCACGGGCTTCGGTGCGCATCGATCAGCGGCGGACAACGGGCATCCTTTGCGGTCTGTGTTAAGTTGGATGGCTTTCGCCACAGGCGGCCACTCCCCAGAAACAACCCGAAGGAGCGCAGCATGGAGGCAAAACAGCCCTCGTCGTCCCACCTCAACGCCCCGGTCTTCTACGGCTCGGCGGTCATCATCCTGGCGCTGGTGATCTACAGCGTCGCTTTCCAGAGCCATGCGCAAACGCTGTTTGGCGATACCCAGGCCTGGATCATCGCCAACGTCAGCTGGCTCTACATCCTCGCCGTTGCACTCATCCTGCTCATGGTGGTGCTGCTGGCGTTCAGTCGTTACGGCGACATCAAGCTCGGGCCGGATCACAGCGAACCGGATTACAGCGCCCTGACCTGGTTCGCCATGCTGTTCTCCGCCGGCATGGGCATCGGCCTGATGTTCTTCGG
>DNMQ01000003.1 GCA_003488145.1 Pseudomonas sp. | reverse complement strand
CGCACCACGATCTGCATCTGGCTCTGCAGGTCCTGCACGCTGAGCTTGCGTCCGAGCTGGTGAAGGGCATGGTTGGCGTGTGCCACGGCGACGAACTCCACGGTACTGAGCTCGCTGCCCAGATAGCCGGTGATGTCCAGGCCGCTGATGGCGAGGTCCGCGGTGCCGTCCTTGAGCACTTCCTCGACCCCGGAGAGCACTTCCTCGCGCAGGCGCACTCGGCAGCCGCGGCTCTTCGGCATGAATTCGGTGAGGGCCTGTATCAGCTTGGCGCTGGGGTAGGCGGCATCGACAACCAGGCGCACCTCGGCTTCCCAGCCTTGTTCCATGTGGTGCGCCAGTTCTTCCAGCTGACTGGCCTGTGTGACCAGCTGTCGCGACCGGCGCAGCAGGACTTCTCCTGCCTCGGTCAGCACTGCCTTGCGCCCGTCTATGCGCAATAGCGGCACGCCCAGTTGTTCCTGCATGCGTGCCACGGTGTAGCTGACCGACGACTGCGACCGATGCAGCGCTTCGGCCGCCTGGGCGAAGCCGCCGTGATCGATGACCGCCTGCAGGGTGCGCCACTGATCGAGGGTCACACGGGGCACTTTCATTCCTTCGGTTCCTTTAACAAGGTCTGTTAGGCTGGCCACTCTGTAGAGGAGCCCAGTCAAAATGAAAACAATCGGTTACCTACTCGTCGCCTTGCTGCCACTCACGGCCAATGCGGTCACTTATCCGGTAGACGTCGAGCAGCAGCTCAACGGCGCGGAGATCACCGTCACCCCGCAGACCATTGATCGTGACTTCGCCGGGCTACTGCTGCTCAACTATGGGGGCACGGCTGCGGTGTGTACCGCCGTGTTCCAGAACGGCCCGGAAGCGCCGCGCACGCGACGCACGGAGTTGCAACCAGGTGAGCGCAAGGCACTGACGTCCAAGTTCAAGCGCGACGTGATTCGCCTGCGCATCAAGTTGACCTGCCAGCCAGAATAGGACGCTAGGCTGCCCTCATCGCGCGGGCTGCCTGAACGCGAACCGATCAATCCAGTATGTTCTCGAGTATTTCGTAAACGATGCCGGTGGCGATGGCGACCAGAACCACGTCGCGGCCGATCTGTTTCCACTCGTAGCCTTCGTAGCGCGGCAGGTGCCCCAGCAGGCGGCTGTCCATGTTCTTGGCGATGCCCGGCGGTAGCGGCTTGCCGCGCGCCAGATTCTTCTGGATGCCCGGTGGCAGGGACGAGACCGGCGCTAGCAGATCGCGATGACTACGCAGGGTGATGCGGACCGAACCGATGTCCACCGACGGACCCTGGTAGCGATGCGGCTGCTGTGCCGAAGGCTGATGCTGCTGTGCGCGGTCGGGCTTGCCCTTGCCAGGGTGATCACTTTTCGGCTGCGCTGCGCCGGCAGCGGCGTATAACGCCAGTGAAAGCGCGCCAGTCAGCAGTACCACTCGCTTTTTGGACATCATGCGAACCTCTTGGGTATTAAGCCGCTTCTATTTCCTCAGCTTAGCCTGTGTTTGCCTGGGAAAACATGGCGACCGTTACAGAACGCGCCTTTGCCCGGCAGACGAGTTACCCTATGCCATTGTTTTTTTCGACCTCCGAGGTAGCTCCCTTGTTTGACCAATTCGCCCTGCACGAACGCCTGCTAAAGGCTGTCGCCGAACTCAAATTCGTCGAGCCGACTCCAGTGCAGGTGGCGGCCATTCCGCCGGCGCTGGAAGGGCGTGACCTGCGGGTGACGGCACAGACTGGCAGCGGCAAGACCGCCGCCTTCGTACTGCCGATGCTCAATCGGCTGATTGGCGATGCCGTGGTGCGCACCGATGTTCGGGCGCTGATTCTGTTGCCGACCCGAGAGCTGGCGCAGCAGACGCTGAAGGAGGTCGAGCGTTTCTCGCAATTCACCTTCATCAAGTCGGCGATGATTACCGGTGGCGAGGACTTCAAGGTCCAGGCCGCAGTCATGCGCAAGGTGCCGGACATTCTCATCGGCACGCCTGGGCGCATGATCGAGCACCTGAATGCCGGCACGCTGGTCCTCAAGGATGTCGAGATGCTGATCCTCGACGAAGCCGACCGCATGCTCGACATGGGCTTTGCCGAGGACGTGCAGCGTCTGGTCGGCGAGTGCGCCAAACGCCAGCAGACGCTGCTGTTTTCCGCGACCAGTGGCGGCGCCGCGCTGCGCGAGATGACCGCCAGCGTGCTGCGCGATCCGCTGCACCTGCAGCTCAACCGCGTTAGCGAACTCAACGAAGGCACGCGCCAGCAGATCATCACTGCCGAAAACACCGAACATAAGGAAAAGTTGGTGCACTGGCTGCTCGCCAACGAGACGTACAAGAAGGCAGTGATCTTCACCAACACCCGCGTACAGGCCGACCGCCTCTACGGCCGGCTCGTTGCCGAGGGCGTGAAGGCGTTCGTGCTGCATGGCGATAAGGACCAGAAAGACCGCAAGCTGGCGATCGACCGGGTCAAGGAAGGCGGCGTCAAGGTGCTGGTCGCGACCGACGTGGCGGCGCGCGGGCTGGATATCGAAGGGCTGGATCTGGTGATCAACTTCGACATGCCGCGCTCGGGCGACGAGTACGTGCACCGTATCGGTCGTACGGGGCGCGCCGGTGGTGAAGGGCTGGCGATCTCGCTGATCTGCCACACCGACTGGAACCTGATGTCGAGCATCGAGCGTTATCTCAAGCAGCGCTTCGAGCGACGGGTGATCAAGGGGCTAAAAGGTAGCTACATGGGCCCGAAGAACCTGAAAGCCTCGGGCAAGGCCGCTGGCACCAAGAAGAAAAAGATCGAAAAGAAGAAAGGCACCGAGAAGAAATCCAAACCTGCCGGCAAGCGCCCGAACGGCGCAAAGCGCGAGTCACCATCGCCGGTGGTGAGCCAGGATGGAATGGCACCGCTCAAGCGCAAGAAGCCGACGGCCGAGTAACCGTCGGCCTTCAGCCTCAGCGCTGAGCGTCAGCCGGCATATCTGCCTCGCGTTCCGCTTCCTCGATCTGCTTCAGGCGCTTGTCATAGGCCTCGCACTCGTCGCCCAACTGGTCGGCGGTGCGCTTGGCTTCCATCTGGCGAATCTCGTCATTGATTTCCTTGGCGCGCTCCGGATTGCTCTTGGTGAGCTGGTTGACGCGCTCGGCCAGCTGTTCGGCCTTGGCATTCACTTCGTCCGGCGTGCACGCGGCGTGCGCAGTCGGGCTGGCCAGCGCGGCGGCGGTCAGGGCAATCATCAGCAGTTTCATGGCTCGCTCCTCGTTCAATCGGTCTGAACGGTGGATCGCAGCGCAGCCGCTTTAGTTCAGACAACGAACCGGTCGCCATGGGGAACGGTCCCAATCAGTAGGCGCCTCATTCGAGAGGCGGACATCTGCTGAGGGAGAACGACCATGAGCTATAACTGGGGCCTTATCCAGCGCCTGTTGCATGAAGTTCAACGCGGCGCCAATGACAGTTTCAAGCCACGCCACTACGCCGAAGAACATGCGACGCAGATGGAAAGTGAAGGTCAGCCGATGCCGAATCTGGACAGTCTGCGTGCCGAAGCGGCCGATTACGAAAGTCTGCTATTCGAGGGTGGCTTCATCGTTTCGCGGCCCGAGGAGGAGGGCGGCAATGGCGAGAATTTCGTCCTGACCGAGCGCGGCTCGCGTTTGCTGGCGATCCTTGACGATCCGCAGGAGGCGCAGCGCCAGCACCTGGCGGACAAGGGCGATGCGGCGCTGGTGCCGGAAGTGTTCGACGAGATGGCGGCCGGTCGCCCATGACCGGCGTTGTCGTTACAGGCGAAAGCCATCGGCGATGTAGCCGGCGAGCGTTTCGCTGACCGGCGACTGCTGCTGCGGGTTGCGCAGCAGCACGATGCTGGTCTGAGGCAGGCGCGGCAGGCCCTCCTTTTCACCGAGTATCTGCAGATCGGCAGGAATTAGGCTCTGCAGCTGTGCGGTCAGCGCCAATCCTGCACCCACGATCGCCATGATCGCCGACAGGCTCGGGCTGCTATAGGCGATCCGGTACTCCATTTCCCGCGCATCCAGCGCATTGCATACCCAGGCGCGACAGAAGCAATCGGTATTGAACGTTGCCAGCGGCAGGGGGCGATGCTCATGCAGGTCGAAGCCCGGGGCGGCGGCCCAGACGACGTGCTCCTGGCGCAGCAACTGGCCAATCTCGGTGCCCGGTTCGCGGGTGACGATGCTCAGGTCCAGATCCCGTCGCTGCAACAACTGGGTCGATGGTTCGCAATGCACCTCGACCTGCACCAGCGGATACGCCTGGGCGAAGCGCGAAAGAATGCCGGGTAGAAAACGCATGACGTAATCGTCCGGCGTGCCGATGCGCACCGCGCCGACCATGTGTGGCTGGCGCAGGGTGGTCATGACTTCGCCGTGCAGTTTGAGAATGCGCCGCGCGTAGCCCAGCAGTATCTGGCCCTCGGCAGTAAACCTGACCTGCCGACCGTTGCGCTCGAATAACGGACGCTGCAACACATCCTCTTCAAGGCGTTTCATCTGCATGCTAACCGCCGACTGGGTGCGGTTCACCGCGGCTGCGGCACGGGTGAAGCCACCGTGGTCAGCGATGGCCACGAAGCTGCGCAGCAGCTCGGTGTCGATATTCGGGTAGTTGGCCATTCATCAATCCTCGAGATGCAAGGCATCAGGAACATTCGTTGGATTGATCTTAATCCGGGCGCGAGACTGACGCTAACCCAACTGGAGGGCGTCGTGATGAATATGCACAAAGTCGCTTTGCAATCTTTCCACCTGTCGAAGGCACTTCGGGCACCCGCGCCGGGATTGCTGCTGCAGGCCTGGCACAAGCTGCAGCGCTGGAACGAACTGGCACGCCAACGGCGCCAGCTGGCCGCGCTCGGTGACGACATGCTCAAGGACATCGGCCGCAGCCGTGCCGACATCGAATGGGAAGCGAACCGGCCGTTTTGGGACGACCCTGATCGTCAGTGACCCAGCACCAGCTTTTGAATCCCCAGCGACAGGCTGACGGTGACCAACATGAGCGCGAACAGGCGCTGCAGCAGACTGCTGTTGAGGTATTGCGCCAGGCGATTACCGGCCAGCACGCCGAAGGCACCGCCCAGCGCCAGGCCGCCGAGCAGCGGTAGTGGTGGCTCGGCATCGGTAAGGTAGAGCAGGAAACCACCGCCGCTGACGACGGCGATCACCGCCATCGATGTGGCCATGGCGCTGAGCAGCGATAGCGAAGTAAACCAGAGCAGCGCCGGGACGATGAGAAAGCCGCCGCCAACACCCATCAGCCCGGAGAGCAGGCCAACGCCAACGCCGATGCCCAGCAGCGCCAGCTGTCGATCCTCGACGTTCTCCTTGGCCGGCAGGTTGGCGCCGCGCCACATGCGCCAAGCGGACCATAGCACCAACAGGCAGAAACCGATGATCAGTGCGCGCTCTGGTATGAACTGCCCGAGCCATTGACCGGCAGCGTTGCCCGGCAAGCCGCAGACAGCCAGCAGCATGACCGGGCGCCAGGCGACCTGGCCGAGCCGCGCCCGCGGAATCGCGCCGATGAGTGCGGACATGGCTACCGCACCGAGGCTGACGCCGATGGCATCGCGCAATGGCAGGTGCAGGCTGAGTAGCAGCGGCAGGGCGACCAACGAGCCACCGGCGCCGGTGAGGCCAAGCAACAGGCCGAGAATGAGGCCGATGCCCAGTGCTTCCAGCAGTAGAACGTCCATCAGGCAAAGCTGCCGGATGTCAGGGGAATGGTAGGGACCGTACCGGTTTGCATGCGTGCTCCGTCGTCAGCGTTCCATCGTCCATCGTTGGTACGCTCGCGCTGGCGAGCGTTCCTTGGATGAACGGCGGGTCGCAGTGGTGCCACGCACCCGCCGACGGAGTGTAAGGCCTATCGGCGTGGCAGGGCACGGCTGAGGGTGAAGGCGCCGCGCAGATCGCCCTCGCGAAACCCGCGGGCCTGATCCTGCGGGTAGTGCCGGTCGATCAGCTCCACCAGCTCCGGCTTGATCTTTTCGCCGTGACAACCCAGGCAGGCCTCAGCGGTGCCGATCGCCTGCATGTAGCGGTACTCGCCTGCCACTATCTCACCATGCTTGAGCTGTTCGATCGGTTCACCTGCAGCCGAACGCTTGGCGAACTGCTCCAGCACCGAGCGCTCCCAGGTGTCTGGCGCGTTGTCCGGATTGCGCAGCTTCAGCGCGGTGCGGCCTACCTTCCAGGGCGCCTGGCTATGCTGGCTGGCGATTTCCGGCGCGAGAAGACGGCATGCCTTGACGGCTTCCGCCGGGCCACCGTCTGCCATCGCCTGCTTGACCGTGCCAAGCAACTGCTGCTGGAACGGTGGAATCAGGCTGGCAGCCTCGCCGCGCAGCTGCTCGGTATCGACGTCAGGCGCGGCGTGGGCCTGCAATGCAAACCAGCCGAGCGTCAGCAAAGAAAGTGATTTCATGATGCCTCCCAGGATGTGAAATATAGTGGGGGGAGTATCCGTGCGGGCGACGCACGATGCAAGTCACAGCCTGCGGTAGGCAGCGGCTCGGGCATCGGAGCGTCTCAGGTACCGCGAATCAGCTTGCGTAGCAGGAAACGATTGGGGTGGCAGGCTTCGGCGACGTCCCGAGGCAGCGGCAACGGTTCGTCGTCCAGCCAGGCGGCCAGCAGCTCGCCGGACAGCGGGGCGCTGATCATTCCGCGCGAACCATGTGCAGTATTGACGTAGAGCCCGTCGAGCCACGGGCAGGGCGCGTGCAGCGACTGACGGGCGTTCTTGCCCAACGCCGCATAGGTTTCGGCGAAGGCCTCGGGCTCGGCCAGTGGCCCGATCAGCGGCAGATAGTCCGGGCTGGTACAGCGAAATGCCACGCGCCCGTGCAGCTCCTCGGTACGTTGCGGGTCCGCCTGCAGACGCTGGTACAGATCCGCTGAAATCTGCTCGAGCATTTCCAGATTCGCCTGGTGTTCGGCGACGCTGGGGGTATCGTCGGTCTGCTGGAAGTTGAAGCTGGCACCCAGCGTGTGCGTGCCATCTCGGGGTGGTGCGACGTAGCCCTTGGCGCACAGCACCGTGCGCAGCTGGCCGCTCTGGGTGTTCGCCGGCAGGCAGGAAATCTGCCCGCGAATACGCTTGAGCGGCAGCCAGGCGCTCTGGCTGAAACGCGCGGCGTCCGCCGCGCCGGTCAGGATCACCACGGGCGCTTCGGCCAACAACGCTCGGCCGCCCAGCACCTGCCAGGATTGCCCGTTGCGGCGCAGTTCGAGCGCTTCATGATGCCTGTGCAGCTCGATTCCCGGTCGCCGCAGCAGCCATTGGCATAGCGCCGGTGGGTTGGCCCAGCCGGCTTCGGGGTAGAACAATCCGCCCTCGGGCAGGGCCACTCCGGCCAGCGCCTCAGCGGCTTCGCGCGAAAGCGGATGGACCAGCGAGGCCGGGAAGGCTGCCGCCAGCTCGGCCTGGCGTTCGCGCTCCTTTTCGTCGTAGATCAGTTGCAGTACGCCGCATGCCTGCCAGTCCTGGCCTGCTTGCAGATTGCTCAGCAACCGGCGCGTGTAGCTGAAGCCGCTGACCACCAGCCGCGACAGTGCGGTGCCGTGGGCAGAAAGCTTGAGGTAGAGCACGCCTTGCGGGTTGCCCGAGCCTTCCAGTGCCGCCTCGGCGTGGCGCTCGAGCACGGTCACCTTCCAGCCGCGGGCGGCCAGCGATGCAGCCGTCGCGCAGCCGGCCAGGCCGGCGCCGACAATTACCGCGTGGCGTTCGGCCGTCGTATAGCCCGGGCGAGCGAACCAGGGTTTGTCCGAAATGCTGACGTTGGCGGCTCGCAGGCGCCCGCGCAGAATCTCGCGTTTGTGGCCGTAGCCGGGCACCCGCTGCATGTCGAAGCCGGCCTCGATCAGGCCGCGCCGCACAAAGCCGGCGCTGGTGAACGTGCTCAGCGTTGCGTCGGGCGCGGAAAGCCTGGCCAGCTCGGCGAACAGCATCGGTTGCCACATCTGCGGATTCTTCGCCGGGGCAAAGCCGTCGAGGAACCAGGCATCGACCTGCGCATCCAGGCTCGACAGGCATTCGAGCACGTCGCCGATCAGCAGGGTCAGCACAACGCGGCCGCCAGCGAAGACGAAACGCTGATAGCCCGGATTCAGCGCCACGTACTGTTGCAGCAGTTGCTCGGACTGCTCTCGCAGCTCCGGCCACAGCGCCAGTGCGCGCTGCAGGTCCTCGCGGGTCAGCGGGTGCTTTTCGACGCTGATGAAGTGCAGCCGCGCCTGCGGGTGGGCTACGCGCTCGAACAGATGCCACGCACAAAGAAAGTTCAGTCCGGTACCGAAGCCGGTCTCACCAATCACCAGGCGCTGGTTGTCCTGTAGCGCGGCGAAGCGTTGGGGCAGATCATTCTGCGTGAGGAACACATGTTCGGTCTCGGCCATGCCGCTGGCGCGGGAGAAGTACACGTCGCCGTACTGGCGCGACTGCGGCATGCCGTTCTCGTCCCAGTCGAGTTCGGC
>DNMQ01000100.1 GCA_003488145.1 Pseudomonas sp. | reverse complement strand
GAAGTGGTCGACGGCATGCATGCGCGCAAGGCTCGCATGGCGGAGCTGGCGGACGCCTTCATTGCCCTGCCCGGTGGGCTGGGTACGCTGGAAGAACTGTTCGAAGTCTGGACGTGGGGCCAGTTGGGCTATCACCCCAAGCCGCTCGGCCTGCTGGACGTCAATCACTTCTACAGCAAGCTCAGCCACTTCCTCGATCATCTGGTTGAAGAGGGCTTCGTCCGCGCGCAGCACCGCGAGATGCTGCAACGCAGCGATCAGCCGCAGAGCCTGATCAGCCTGCTTGAAGCCTGGCAGCCGCCCGCTCACAGTCGCTGGGCCAAGACCGCGCCGCAATGACCCGACACAGCTGATCAATTTTTGCTCTGCGTGCTGCACGCCGCACCGCTGGTGGCCTGCAGCACGCCTCCCCCACGTTATCCACAGCCACGTCCACAGGAGTCGGGGATAACCATCCCGCGCAGCAGCATCGGCGCAAACATAATTCCTCCCGCGGACTGGTCCGGGCGCTCCAAGGCTAACTGATCAAAAGCTGACCAGAGCCGCCACGCCTTAGTCCCATAAGGCCTAGCGACCGAAGTCCAGCGGTTATCCACAACAACACTCACAGCTGTAGTGGATAAACGAGCGAACCATTTAGCCGGCCCGGGCTCACAATCAGAGCAACAACGCTTCGATCAAAGACCGATGACGGAGGCAACCCAATGAGCTGGCTGGCATTGACGCTGGTAGCGTTCGTTTGCTTCGTGCTGGTGTTCTTCATCAAGAATCGCCAACTCAACCACCCGGCGCTGCAATACCCCTATCGACTCAAGGTGCCTCTGTTCGCTTCTGCCGAGCGCGAACTGCTGGAGCACTTGCAAGGAACGTTCGGCGAGCGCTACCTGGTGCTCCCCAAGGTGAGCGTCGCCGATGTCATCGAAGTCACCGCCATCCCCCGGCGCGCCTATTGGTACCAGGCCAGCAACCGCATCGCAGCGGCGCGCTTCGATTTCCTCCTGTGCACGAAGACGGACCTGCAGCCCGTTTGCGTGATCAATCTGGACGAACCCGAAGCCGAGCAGGATTTCATGGACCGTCTCTGCGAAACGGTTGGTCTGCCGCAGGTTCGGCTGGCACCGGACAAGGTGCACGCCTACACCCTCGTTCGCGAAGCCGTCGAGGCGGCAATCGGGCAATCGACCACCGGCCGCGAATAAGCGGAGGGCGACGAGGTCACATCCCCTGCACACCGTGCAGTACCGCTGCGGCGCCGCTCCGCAATTCACCCACCGGTTACGAGTGACACGATGAAATACGCCCTGCCCCTGCTATTTGCCCTTTCCCCTGTTGCAACCCTGGCGAACGAACAGGCCTGCCAGCCTATCGACGAGGCCGAGGTCGCCGCCCTGTTCGACCGCTGGAATGCCGACGTGCAGACGGGCGATCCGCAACGGGTCGTGGAAAACTATGCTCACGATTCGATGCTTCTCCCCACGGTATCCAACACCCCACGGCAAACGCCTGAGGCCAAGCTGGACTACTTCCAGCACTTCCTGGCGCTCAAGCCGAAGGGCGAGATCGTCTCGCGCATGGTCATGATCGACTGCAACAGCGCGCTCGACACCGGCCTGTACAGCTTCCATTTCGCCGACGGGGCCACTGTCCCCGCGCGTTACACCTTCACCTACAAGTGGTTTGCGGATGCCGGGCAGTGGCTGATCACCAGCCATCACTCGTCCGCGATGCCGGAGCAGACCGACGTAGCGCAGCAGGTTCCGCAGGCCGACCACTGAGCTCCGCCCATTCGCCTGGTGCCCCACACGGGAGCTCCAGGCTAGCCGGCAGGCATCACGTCACCGCCGATGCCGTGTGCACGGCAGCCTTGCTTCTGCCGCTCACTGCTCGATACTCGTAGGCAGTACCACTGCCCGTAGCCGGACCGCCTCAACATGCAACTCAAGCCACTGCTGTCGCGCCTGTTCGAGCTGGGCAGCAATCTGATCCGACGCTACCCCGGCACCGTTGCGCTGTTCGGATTCATCTCCGGCGTCGCCAGTTTCGTGCTGGTGGAACGCCACGCCGGGCTGGCCAAGGTGGTCGCGCTGGTCATGCTGGTCAGTTGGCTCTGGCTGGTGCTCGAATCCAGCCTGCGCAGAAGCCTGCAGCGCTGGTTCGGCTGGCAAGTGCCGCAACCGCTGCTGCGCTATGCCACGCAGATGGTTCATCAGGAAAGCCTGTTCTTCATCATTCCGTTCTTCGCCATAACCACCACCTGGAACAGCGGCCAGGCGCTGTTCACCGGGCTACTGGGGCTGGCGGCGCTCGTCTCGCTGATCGACCCGCTGTACTACAAGTGGCTGGCGCCGCGCCGCTGGGTCTATCTGGGCTTCCATGCGCTGACCTTGTTCGCGGTACTGCTCACGGCCCTGCCGATCATCCTTCACCTGTCCACCCCGCAAAGCTACCAACTCGCCCTGGGCGTCGCCGTGCTCCTGGCATTACCCAGCCTCAGCGGCCTGTTCCCGCG
>DNMQ01000062.1 GCA_003488145.1 Pseudomonas sp. | reverse complement strand
AAGCTCGACGCGTTCAAGGCACTCTATCTCGCCACCCTTGGCGGCGCGCGGGCGCTGTACCTGGACGACAAGATCGGCAACCTGCAACCGGGCAAGGATGCCGACTTCGTCGTACTCGACTACAAGGCAACGCCGCTGATCGACTACCGCCTGAGCCAGGCGACAACGCTGCAGGAAAAGCTCTTCGCCCTGATGATCCTCGGCGACGACCGCGCAGTGAAGGAGACCTTCGCCGCCGGGGTTTCAGTGCACCGAAAGGGTTGCTGAACAGCTGATCGCGAACCTGATCATCAACGGTCGTCTCCATGCTTGATGAGGGCGTGGATCAATGCTTGGCGTCCACCTTACGGCTTGAGCGCTGCCATCAGCGTGTCGAGATTGTGCTCGAACATCCCGAGATAGGTGCTGGCCGGCCCTGCGCTGGCCAGCGCATCCGAATACAGCGTACCGCCGACCTTGGCGCCGGCCTCGTCGGCGATCTGTCGGATCAGCCGCGGATCGCGGATGTTCTCCACGAACACCGCTCGCACCCCTTCATTGCGTATCTGCCGGATCAAGGCCGCGACTTCCGCCGCCGAGGGCTCGTCATGGGTGGACAGTCCCTGCGGCGCTATGAACTTCAGCTGCCAGGCCTGTCCCAGGTAACCGAAGGCGTCATGGCTGGTCACCACCTTGCGCTGGCTTGTCGGCAAACCGGCAATCTGCGCGTCGGCTTTCTTCAGCAATGCGTGCAGGCGCGTCAGGTAGGCATCGCGGCGCTCGATGTAGACATTGAGGTTGGCCGGGTCCAGTTCGCCAAGTGCCTTGGCGATATTGCGCACATAGATTTCGGCATTGGTCAGGCTCTGCCACGCATGAGGGTCAGGAACCGCCTCGCCATCTTCATCCAGCATCAGCGGAACGACGCCCGCACTGGCGTCGATGCGCTTGCCCTTGGGTTCGCTGCTGGCCAGCAGGCGCTCCAGCCAGGGTTCGAAGCCCAGGCCATTGGCGACGATCAGATCGGCGCGCAACAGAGCCTTGGCGTCGTCCGGGCTGGGCTCGTAGACATGAGCATCGGCATCGGCGTCGACCAGGTTGGTGAGCTCGATATGCTCGCCACCCACCTCGCGGGTCAGGTCGGCGAGGATGCTGAAGCTCGTCACCACCTGCAGTTTTTCAGCGGCTTGCAGTGAGAGCGGGAGCCACAGGGCCAGCGCGATAAGCAGGTAACGCATGTGTATACCTCAAACGGTGACGGGGAAAGGGGGCGAGCGCAGCAGGCCATTTACCGGGCCCGCCACCAGCGAGAACAGATAGAAAGCGCCGGCCAGCAGCACGATGCACGGCCCGCTGGGCAAGCTGGCGTAGAAGGAAAGAACCAGACCGAACCATACGCACACCGCACCGATCAGCGCGGCAAGCGGTAACAGGATCAACAACCGTCGGCTCCAGAAGCGCGCGGCGGCAGCCGGCAGCATCATCAGCCCCACCACCATCAACGCGCCGATGGCCTGGAAACCGATCACCAGATTGAGTACCACCAGCGTCAGAAACGCGGCATGCGCCAGTGGACCGAAGCGGCTGATGCTGCGCAGGAACAGCGGATCGAGGCTGTCCAGCGCCAGGGCGCGATAGCTCAGCGCAAGCACCACCAGACTGAACACCGAGGTGCCGAGCATGCCGTACAGGGTCGCGGTATCGACCGCCAACGCCGAGCCGAACAACAGGTGAAGCAGATCCAGCTTGCGCCCGGCCAGACCAAGGAGCAGCACGCCGCTGGCCAGCGAAATCGGATACAGCGCGGCCAGGCTAGCGTCCTCGCGTAGCCCGGTGCGCCGTGTGACCCAGGCCGCTGCGCCCGCCATACCGAGACCGGCGACCAAGCCGCCCGCGGTCAATGCTGGCAGGCTCAAGCCGAACAGCCAGAACGCCAATGCTGCACCGGGCAGGATGCCGTGGGCGATGGCATCACCGATCAGACTCATTCGACGCAGAATCAGAAATACGCCCAGCGGCCCCGCGCTGCAGGCAAGCGCAACGCCGCCAAACAGCGCCCGGCGCATGAAGGCGAACTCGCCGACCGGCGCCCAGAGGAAATCCGGCGTCAAGCGACTTGCCCAAGCCGTTGCCGCTCGGCCATGAACTGGCGGATCGGTGCCTTGCTGCAGCCGCTGCGGGCGATCAACAGACCATCACAATTCTTCTGGATCAGCCCACCAACGTTATGGGTGACCAGCACCAGGGTTCTGCCCTCTTGCTGCCAACGCTCAATGTGCTGCCAGAGCAAGCCCAGGCCGACATCGTCCAGTGCCGCTTCGGGCTCGTCGAGCAACAGCACCTGGGCATCGGTCAGGCTCAGCCGTGCCAGTAAGGCGCGCTGCAGCTCGCCGCCGGACAATGAATACAGCCCCTGGGTTTGCAGATCGAGCAGGCCCCAATCCGCCAACGTCCGGCGCAGCCGCGCCCGACGCTCGTCACGCCCGAGCCGGCTGCGCCAGAAACCGGCGCTCACCAGTTCGACGACTCGGATTGGAAACTGCCTATCCAAATGCTGCTGTTGCGGTAGATAAGCCACCCCGCCCATGCGCGGTACGCGCACATCGACCCGCCCAGCCAGCGGCCGATCCAACCCGGCCAACACCTTGAGCAGGCTGCTCTTGCCCGATCCGTTGCTGCCAACGACAGCTGTCAGGCTGCCCGCAGCCAACTGCAGATCTAATGGCGGCGTAAGCGGGTGCCTACCCGAGCCCCATTGCAGGCCGTGGCATTCGATCATCGTTACCTCGGTGTTCAATATTGCGAAGCAGACAATGCGCACCGCTCGCCTCCGATAACAGGAACGAGAGACGCTAATGCGCAACATGTAATAGTTATAACATAACACTAACGAGATAAATTCAAGCCGATTCACTGAACAGCGCGGCTATGCGCATCGGATCGGAGGCGGGAAGCGCACTGATGCCGTGATCAGTACTGAATCGGGTTGCAGCGTGCGGTCCTGGCGGGCGATCGGCGCTGGCAGGCCGGCATGGCTCTGCCGCCACGGCGGCAGGTGATGACTGACGGCGCCGACTCAGAACGAGTCAGCGCGCGGGGCAACGCTAGCGAGCCGTGCGAGGCTTCTTCTTCGCGAGGCCCAGGTGCGAGAAGACCGCATGCAGATCACCCGAGGCGCTGTCTTCCTCGAGGTTGAGCTTGCTGTCGATGTGGTCCATGTGGTGCATCATCAGGCGCACCGCCTTGTCACTGTCGCGGGCAGCGATGGCGTCGATCAGTTCATTGTGTTCGTCGTACGAGCAGTGCGAGCGATTGCCGCTTTCATACTGGGCGATGATCAGCGAGGTCTGCGAAACCAGGCTGCGCTGGAAGCTCACCAGCGGCGCGTTCTTCGCCGCCTCCGCCAGCTTGAGGTGAAATTCGCCGGACAGGCGGATGCCCGCCCCGCGATCGCCTCGGTCGAAGCAATCACGCTCATCAGTCACCATCTGCCGCAGCTCGGCGAGTTGCGCGTCGCTGGCGTGCTGCACGGCCAGTTCGGTGATCGCCTTTTCCACCAGCCGGCGGGCGAAGAAGATCTGCCGCGCTTCTTCAACGCTCGGACTGGCCACCACCGCGCCGCGATTGGGCCGCAGCAGCACCACGCACTCATGGGCCAGGCGCGACAACGCGCGGCGGATGATGGTGCGGCTGACGCCGAATATCTCGCCTAGCGCCTCTTCGCTGAGCTTGGTCCCCGGCGCCAGACGCTGCTCGAGGATGGCATCGAAGATGTGCGCATAAACGATATCGTCCTGCGTCCCGGTGCGAGTCTTGCCGGTCTTGGTCGGCTTCTTCAGGGGCTGCAACTGTTCGTTCATCGATGGCTCGCAAATGAGGTGTCGGCAACGCCGAATTTTACTGGGTTCGCGCCGCTACTGGCAGTTCGCTGGACAAATAAATACGCTGAAACGCCGTTAACCTTGTGCACAATTCACAGCCTCAAGTTTTCCTAAGCGCAAATCCGTCAGCGCGCACAGGCCACGCGCATTCAGCGAGACCACCGATTTATTGTTTGCAATTCTTGTATACAAAAGCATAATCCGGAAATCCTTTCTGACCTTTCGGTCAACTACCGATGCAGATGGCCCACCATCACCCGCCCCTCGGGAGTACTCACGCTCCGGGTGATCGACAACAAGAACGATGAGGAACGCCCAGTGGAAAGCATCAAGCGCAAGCCCCAGGCAGCACCCTTGCAGCGCACCGCCCCCGTTTGGCTGGACCGCCTGTTCAAGCTCAGCGAACACCG
>DNMQ01000072.1:3868-4397 GCA_003488145.1 Pseudomonas sp. | reverse complement strand
CATGACATGTCGCAGCTGGCCGATGCGCTCGCCGCCGAGGCCGGCCCGGCCGCGGCACAGCAGTCGCCGGCCGCGCCGGTGGTCGAGGCGCTCGATGGGCAGATGGTGAAGTTGCCAGGCTATATCGTGCCGCTGGACATGACCGACGAAGGGCGCGTCATTGAGTTCCTGCTGGTGCCCTATTTCGGCGCCTGCATCCATGTGCCACCACCGCCGTCCAACCAGATCGTGCATGCCACCAGCGAGCTGGGCGTGCGGGTGGAAGCGCTATATGAACCCTTCTGGATCGAGGGGCCACTGAGGGTGGAACACGCCAGCAGCGAGCTGGCGGAGGCTGGTTATCGCATGCAGGCACAGAAGATCTATCCCTACGAATTGCAGTAATCACCAGCCGGCAGGTTACGTTCTGCCAGCTCGATCAGTGCGCGCTGGCGATCTGCTTCTCACGCTCGAAACTGAGCTCACCTTCCGCCCACTCGCGCCATTCGCGCACGCGACGACGTTCGGCGCCGGCCCGCTCGGCCTGCTT
>DNMQ01000072.1:0-3692 GCA_003488145.1 Pseudomonas sp. | reverse complement strand
AGGAACTGCAGCCAGGTATCACCCGCCTTCGGGTTCGCCTGCACATAACGCTCGGCCAGCGGCAGCGCTTTGGCATGCTGACCGAGGCCCTGGTAAGCCTGCACCAGCATCTGCAGCACTTCTTCGTTGCCCTGATTAGCCGATCCCAGCAGGCTGACCACCTTGGCGTAGCGACCCTCGACCAGGTTCAGCCGCGCGAGGTTCATCCGCTCGCCGGCCAGCAGCTCTTCGTCCAGCTTGCCGCTGGCCACTGCCTTGTCCAGCCATTCCAGCGCCTGGCGATTATTGCCTTCGGCCCACGCCAGATAGCCGCGACTGCGCCAGAGCAACGCCTCTTCACCGCTACCGGCCTTGGCGCTGACGCCCTCCAGCGCCTTGCGCGCAGCGGCATAGTCGCCCTTGCTCTGCGCGGTCTGCGCTCGCTCGAGCGCCATGAACACCGCGGGGTCGATGGCCTGGGCGGCCTGGGCCGAAGCGGAGAGAAAAAGCGACAGCACGAGCAGCAAACGAAGCATCTCAGCGTTCTCCTTGCAGGCGGAAGTGCAGGGTTTTCACGGCTTCACGGGATACCGGTGCACCGTTTTCGGTACGCGGCGCGAAACGCCAGCGGGCCGCCGCGCGCCGGGCCTCGCGGTCGAACACGTTACGAGGCGAGGCTTCCAGCACGCGGATGTTCTCCACCCGCCCCTGCGGGTTGATGGTGAACGCCAGTTTGATATGCCCTTCGATGCCCTGTTGCCGTGCACGGTAGGGATACTCCGGACGCACATCATTGAGCGGCATCACTTCCTGCTCCGGGCCGCCGGGCTTGCCCGCCGCTTCAACTGCCGCACTGGCCGGCGCTGGCGCCGCGGCCGGGGCACTCTGTGCCGCCGTCAGGCCGGACAGACTCGGCGCTGGAGCGGTGGCGACCGATACGCCTGCGTCGATGTTCGGCAGGTCGAGGTCGAGCTTGGGCAGATTGGCGTCTGGGGTCGCCATGTTCGGCGTCGGTGGCGTCGGCGGTTGTGGCGTCTTCGGCTGCGGTGGCTGTGGCGCCTGCTGACGTGAACGCGTGGCGGTGTCCTCGTTGCGCCCATCCATGCGCACGAAATTGGCAATCGCCAATGGATCTTCCTCAATCTTGCTGCGCGGGGGATTGACCATGCTCAGCATCAGGGCGAACAGCAGCAACGCCACCACACAGGCGGCGATGAAGGCCAGACTGAAACGGACCAGCCGCGGTTGCATCAGCGCGACCCCGTGCTGGCGGCCAGCGCAACGTCTTGCACGCCGGCCTGACGCGCCTGGTCCATGACCTGCACCACCAGGCCGGTGCGCGCGTCCTGGTCAGCCTGGACGACCACTGCGCCCTCCGGCTGATCGACGCGCAGCCGCTCGACATGCGCCCGCACACTGCGTACGTCGACCACCTGCTTGTCGATCCAGACCTGGCCATCGGCCGTGACGGCGATGAGGATATTGCCCTTGTCCTGGGTGCTGGCGGTGTCCGCCTGCGGGCGCTGGACTTCGACACCGGATTCCTTGATGAAGGAGCTGGTGACGATGAAGAAGATCAGCATGATGAAGACCACATCGAGCATCGGCGTGAGGTCGATGCCGGTATCTTCTTCCTGCTGGTAATGATGACGGCGCATACGCATCCCGCTAATCCTCAGTCGTGACGCAGCTGGTCGGCCAGCCGGTCGAGAGACTGGCGCGCGATTCGCTCTAGGCGCGCCAGACTGAACAATCCTGTGATGGCCAGCACCATGCCGGCCATGGTCGGCAGGGTCGCCTGCCAGACACCCGCGGCCATGCCGCGTGGGTTGCCGGAGCCACTGAGCGCCAGCACGTCGAATACCGCGATCATGCCGCTGACCGTACCGAGCAAGCCAAGCAGCGGATACATCGCCACCAGGGTCTTGCTCAGCCGTAGCGGTCCGGACAACTGCTGCTGAGCCTGCGCCAGCCAGGCCGAACGCACCGCACGCTGCCAGCTACCAGGCTCATCGGCCATCTGCGCCCAGGCCTGGCGGCGTGACTCGACCCAGTGCGGGAAGACCCGCCGCATGAACCAGAGGCGCTCGAAGACCAGTGTCCAATACAGCACGCACAGGCCAGCCAGCGCCCACATCACCACGCCGCCGGCAGCCATGAAATCGAGCAGCGCGTGACCGCTGTCGATCAGACCCAGCCAGTGAGCGCGCAGATCAGTCACGACGTGGCGCCCCCGACAGGTGCAGCGCGATGAGGCCGGCGCTCTGCTGCTCCAGCAACTGGATCAGCGCCTTGCTACGGCTGGCCAGCAGGCTGTGCAGGAACAGCAGCGGAATCGCTACCACCAGGCCCAGCACCGTGGTTACCAGCGCCTGGGAGATACCGTCGGCCATCAGCCGCGAGTCGCCGCCACCGCTCTGGGTGATGGCCTGGAAGGTGATGATCATCCCGGTCACGGTGCCCAGCAGGCCGAGCAGCGGTGCAACAGCTGCCAGCAGCTTGAGCAGCGGCTGACCGCGCTCCAGTGGCGGGGTTTCCTGGAGGATCGCCTCGTCCAGCTTGAGCTCGAGGGTCTCCAGATCCGACAACTGTGGCTTCGGCCCCAGCACGCCGATGATGCGACCGAGCGGATTGTCATCGCGCGGCTGGTTCAGCTCGCGCATCTGGCTGCCCACCTTGCGACCGACGCCACCCAGATACACCATGCGCCAGATCGCCAGCAGCAGGCCGACGGCACCGAGCACCAGAATGACGCCACCCACCAGACCACCTTGCTTGACGCGATCCCACAGGTCCGGCTGGCGTTGCAGCTGGGCGATCAGCGTGCCGCGGCTCGGATCCACCGGCAATGTAGCCAGCGCATCGGAGCTGCTCAGATAGTCTTCGATCAAACCCTGACCGGACGGCTGGCGTGTCGGTACCAGCAGCTCGCCGGCATCGGCGTCGTAGCGCAGGAAGGCCTCGTCGGTGAATGCGGAGAAGCTGCCGACCCGCAGTACCGGCTGCTCGCTGCGCGCGCCATCGGTGCCCACCACCGGCAGCTGTACGCGCTCGACGCGGCCGCTGGCCGCCAGGTCTTCCAGCAGGGTCATCCAGAACGCATCGAGGTCATCGGCCGACGGCAGCGCGCGGCTTTCCGCCAGGCTGCGCAGCTGGGTCAGGCGCTCGGGATACTGGGCGTTGAGCAGACTGTCCTGCCACTGGCCAGCGATGTCACCTGCACTCTGGCGCACGACGCCGAACAGCTCACCCAGATGGCCAACACGCTGCGCCAAGAGTTTTTCCTGCTCGGCCAGCTCGGCCTCCTGGCGATCGAAGTCGGCCTTCAGGCGTTCGGCCTCGGCCTTCTGCTCGGCCAGTGCGGCACGGGCACGGAAAAGCCGTTGCTGCTGCTCGCCACGATCACGAACGAAGGCCTGCTCGCGGGCCTGCATGGCACTGACCTCGGCGGCACGGTCGCTGCGAATGCGTTCGAGCAGCTGGTCGGGACTGAGCGGTTCTGCCGAATGAGCCGTGAGGGGCAACAGCGCGACAAGAAGGAGGGAAAACAGACGGCTCATTGCGCGGCCTCCTCGGCCAGGGTCTTCACGGGCAATTGCAGGTAGGCCGGAGCCTGTTGCTGACGGGCGATGGCGATGGCCTGCGTAAGCGGCCGGCGGGCGCTGCCGTCGAGCACTTCCCAGGCGCGAGTCTGCGGATTCCACCAGCCGCTC
>DNMQ01000213.1 GCA_003488145.1 Pseudomonas sp. | reverse complement strand
GGCGCATGCGCTCAGTCCTGGCTGCCGCTGGGGATGGGTTGTACGCGCGGCCGCACGCGCTGGCCTTCTTCGGCGTCGCCGATCAGCACCAGATCGCCAGCCGCCAGCCCCTCGCTGATTTCGCTGAGCGCCGTGCCCAGCATTCCCAGTCGCACACCGACGCGCTCGACCACGCCATCGCGCACCCGTAGCACCTGGGCGCGCGTCCCGTCGCGGGCGCGCAGTGCATCATTGGGCAGCACCAGTGCCTGCTCGCGCCGGCCTGTCTCGATGTTCACCGACACCGTCATGCCCTGGCGGAGAAAGGCGGCCGGCTCCTGCAGGTCCAGATGGACATCGATGGTGCCGCGCGCCGTATCCACGCTTGGTGCGATGAAGCTCACCTTCGCCGTCAGCACGCGGTCCGGATAGGCGTCGGCGATGATCCGGGCGCTCTGCCCGTGCTCGATCGGTGCCAGGCTCTTCTCGTCGAGGGGCAAGAGGATTTCGCTGCTGCCGGAGCGGGCAATGGTCAGCAATGTGCGGCCGGGCTGAACCAGGTCGCCCGGCTCGACGTCGCGCGACTGCACGATGCCGTCGACCTGGGCGTGAATACGGGTTCGTGCCAGGTTCGCACGGGCGACCTCCAGACGCTGCCGCAGGACTTGTTCCTCGCTGCCACCTTCGGCCAGCGCTGTGGCGGCGAAGCGGGCGCGATCACGCACCACGCGTGCGGTCAGCTCCGCGCGGCGCGCCTGCTCCAGCGGCTCGGAAGCCAGCAGCTTGCGCTCGAACAGCGTTTCGCGGCGCTGCAGCTCGCGGCTGGCCTGTTCCAGATTGTGTTGTGCCTCGCGCAGGGTGGCCTGCGCCTGCGGTCGAGTGGAATCGATGAGCTGCTGCAGCGCCGCTTCGGCCTCGCGCAGGCGCGCGCGCTGTTCGTCGTCGCGCAGTTCCAGCAGCAGATCGCCGGCGTTCACCGCGTCGCCTTCCCGCACATGGCGTGCAGCAACCACGCCGGTGATTTCGCTGCCGACCTGCGCCAGCGACTGGCTGTCCACTTCACCACTGGCCACTACGCGCTGCACCAGTGGGCGAGCCTCCAGACGGTAGGCCGCCAGTTCCGGGCCCTGCAGCTGGCGCCAGATCAGCCAGCCGCCAATCGCCAGTAGCGCAATGGCCAGGATAACTAGACGGCGGATGGATCTTACGGCAGGCACGACGGACCACTCCCTGATACGGCCCGTGACGGCCATCGAAACGGTGCAAGCTTACGGACATCCTCGGCGTGCTTACAACGCGCGCTGCAAGCGACACGATGTCCTGCGCCTATCGTAACCATAGCCTCTGGCATGGGGCAGGGCGGAGTACACTGGGGCACCCGCATCGAGGATCCCGAATATCATGGCGTCCACCGTCCAGAGCCCTGCTGCCACCCTGCGTTCCGCCTGGCTTGCGCAAGCCCAGGCCAATCCCTGGATCACCATCGGCCTGGCCGCAACGGCAGTCGCCGTCCTGCTGCTGTTGCTGGCCGGAGCGGTCAATGCATTCCAGAGCAGCGCGGCGAGCAACGTTCGCTACGCATTGCTGGGCGGCAGCGCCGGGTTTGTTGCGACGGCGTTCGGCGCCTTTCTGGCGATCGGGCTGCGCGACATTTCCACCCGCACCCAGGACAGCATGCTCGGCTTCGCCGCCGGCATGATGCTTGCGGCGAGTGCCTTTTCGCTGATTCTGCCGGGGCTCGCAGCGGGCCGTGAGCTGTTCGGCAACGGTCCGGCCGCTGCCGCGACCGTTGTGGCCGGTCTCGGTCTGGGCGTGCTGCTGATGCTGGGGCTGGACTACTTCACGCCCCACGAACACGAGAGCACCGGGCCGTGTGGGCCTGAATGCGAACGTCTGAACCGGGTCTGGCTATTCGTGCTCGCCATTGCGCTGCACAACATTCCCGAAGGCATGGCCATCGGCGTCAGTTTCGCCAACGGCGACATGAGCGTTGGTCTGCCGCTGACCACCGCCATATCCATCCAGGACATTCCCGAAGGCCTCGCGGTGGCCCTGGCACTGCGCACCACCGGGCTGTCGGCGCTGGCGTCGGTGCTGGTCGCTGCGGCGTCCGGGTTGATGGAACCGATCGGGGCACTGGTGGGCATCGGCATGTCCAGCGGTTTCGCCATCGCCTATCCCGTCAGCCTGGGCCTGGCCGCCGGCGCAATGATCTTCGTGGTATCCCACGAGGTGATTCCCGAGACTCACCGCAACGGCCATCAGACCCCGGCGACGCTCGGCCTGATGGTTGGCTTCGCGGTGATGATGTTTCTCGATACCGCGCTGGGCTGATGCCTCAGGGTTTGTCTGGCTCGGTCTGCATCACCAGCTCGACGCGGCGGTTGCTGGCGCGCCCGCGCTCGTCAGCATTGTCGGCGAGCGGTCGGGTGTCGGCGTAGCCGGTGGCACTCAGGCGCGTCGCTTCGATGCCTGCCAGCTGCAGGTAGCGCACCACGCTGCTGGCGCGGCTGGCGGAGAGCTCCCAGTTGGAAGGAAAGCGCTCGGTCTGGATCGGCAGGTTGTCGGTATGCCCTTCAACGACGATGCGAAAGGCGTTCGCCGCCAGCGTCGGCACCAACCGGTCGATCACTTCCAGCCCGGCATCCTCCAGTTCGGCTCGTCCGGAGCCGAAGAGTATCTCGCTGCTGATGCGGAAGCTGATGCTGCCTTCGTTGACGATGACCTGGATGTCATCGCCCAGCGCCATGCCTGGCGTCGTCGGCATGCTCTCTTGCGGGTCATCCGGTTGCGCATCGGCGGCGGGCGTCGGCACCGGTGCGATCGATGGAATCGGTGCGGCGGGAGCCGGCAGCGCCACGCCCAGTTCGCCGGCCGCGAGCATGGCCGAGGCGGCGGGGTCGTTCTGCTCGCCGTCGCCCTTGCCGGCCAGCGCGAGCATGATGACCAGCATCACCAGCAGCAGCGTCAGCATATCCAGATAGGTGATCAGCCAGGCTTCCTGCTCTTCTTCCCGCTGCGGCTCGATATGCCAGCGGGAGAAGCGGCTGCCCTGGGATGCTTGCCCGTTCACCGTCAGTCTTCCTGCGGTCTGACGCGCGGCGCCGCAGGCGTACCGTCGCGGATTTCATCGTCGTGGTGGGCGATGAA
>DNMQ01000303.1 GCA_003488145.1 Pseudomonas sp. | reverse complement strand
GTCATGCAGGCCGGGGTGTGTCCCGGGGTATGGATGGCGCGCGCCTGGATGTTGCCGACCTGGAAGGTATCGCCATCGTGGAACAGGTGGTCGAACTGGCGGCCATCGGTCGCAAAGCCAGTACCGGCGTTGAACAGCTTGCCGAAGGTGTCCTGCACCACGGTGATGCGATCACCGATCGCCAGCTGACCACCTAGTTGCTGCCTGAGGTACGGCGCGGCGCTCAGATGGTCCGCGTGCACGTGGGTTTCCAGCAGCCACTGCACCTTGAGGTCCTGCTCGCATACATAGTCGACCAGACGCTGGGCGGTAGCATGGGAGGTACGGCCGGATGCCGGATCGTAGTCCAGCACCGAATCGATCACCGCGCATTGGCGTGTCTGCGGATCGCTGACCACGTAGCTGTAGGTGAAAGTCGCGGGATCGAAGAAGGGTTCGATATGGGCATTCATGGGCGCGCTCCTCTCCAAGATTGATACCGGTGGGGGTATATGTGTGGAGTGATGTTAGCCCTGATTTAGGTTATATGCTTAAACTTAATAGTTATTAGCTGCTGGCGGGACATTCGCCGCGACCCGCTATGGGAGGGGCGCAGCGGCTGACGGGTCAGCGACTGGGCGGATTGGCAGCGTCACTAACGATATGGCCATCGACCAGCTGTATGGTTCGCCCGCAATCGGCCGCAAGCCGTGGATCATGGGTCACCACCAGTATTGCGCAGCCGAACTGGGCATTGATGCGATGAAATAGTTCGAACACGCTTTGCGCTGTGCGGGTATCGAGGTTGCCGGTCGGCTCGTCGGCCAGCAACAGAGGCGGGCGGGTCACCAGCGCCCGGGCGATGGCAACTCGTTGCTGCTGGCCGCCGGAGATCTGCGTCGGCTTCTTGTCGGCGAACTGCGCCAGTCCGACTTCGTCGAGCAGGCCGCGAGCCAGGTCGATATCCGCGTGTGACGGCTTGCCGTGGCGAATCATCAGCGGCATCAGCACGTTCTCCAGCACGCTGAATGCCGAAATCAGGTGGTGAAACTGGAACACGAAACCGATTGCCTGGTTGCGCAGGTGCGTGCGCGCTTCGTCGTCGCTGTCGCGTGTCGCCTGGCCGAGCACGTACAGTTCGCCGGAGCTGGGCGTATCGAGCAGGCCGATCAGGTTAAGCAAAGTGCTTTTACCTGAGCCGGACGGGCCGATCAGCGCGGCCAGCTCGCCGCGGTTCAGGCGCAGGTCGATACCGTGCAGCACCTCGGTTTCCAGTGGTGTGCCTATGTTGAAGGCCTTACGTACCTGTTCCAGGCGCAGGACCTCATTGGCCGGGCTGGCTGGCAGGGTTTCAGACATATCGAATCGCCACCGCAGGGTCGTAGCGCGCCGCACGCCGCGCCGGCATCGCCGCCGCCAGCACGCCGGTGATTGTCGCTACCAGCATGGCCAGCGGCACCAGGGTCGGATCGACCGGAATGGTGAACAGCCGCGGGCCAAACAGATTGAAAACCTGCACCAGGCCCCAGCCGACGCCTCCGCCGCAGGCCGAACCGAGCAGCCCGAGCAGCCCGCCCTGCAGCAGGAACACGCGCAGGATCTGCCCGCGCGGGCTGCCCATGGCGCGCAGGATGCCGATCTCGCGGGTGCGCTGGACGACGCTCACGGCGAGCACGCTGGCGATGCCAAAGGCCACGGAGATACCGACGAATACACGGATCATCTCCGTGGTCATGCTCTGCGAGGCGAGCGCGTTGAGCAGTTGCCCATTGGTTTCCATCCAGCTTTCGGCGCGCAGCCCGGTGAGGCGCGCGAGGCGCTCGGCGACCTGATCGGCCTCGAAGATCTCGGCGACCGTGGTATCGATCACCGTGACGCCGCCGGGCAGGTCGAGCAGTGTCTGCGCCTGTTTCAGGTCCAAGTACACGTAGCGCGCATCCAGCTCGCGTACGCCCAGCTCGAAGATACCGGCGATATCGACGACTGCCTCGCGGCCTTCGCTGGCGTCCAAACGCAGCTTGTCGCCGATGCCCAGGCCGAGGTCGCGTGCCAGTTCCTTGCCGATAACCGCGTGGCCGGTGCCCACGGTGAACTGCCCGGCGATCAGGTCGTCTGCCAGCGGGATGATGCGCTGATAGCGCGGCGGGTCGATGCCGAGCAGCGCCACCGAGGCGCGGGCCACGCCGCGTCGGGCGATGGCCGGGCCGCTGATCACCGGCGACACCGCGAGGATCTGTGCGTCCTGGTCGAGCACGTCGCGTACGTCCTGCCAGTTGATGATCGAGCGCAGGCGCTGGGCCCGCGGGCTCTCCAGCACCAGCGGCCAGCTGTGGTCATCGGCGGGCAGAATGCGGTTGACCTCGTCCGGCGGCAGGATGCGGATATGCGCCTGGGTGCCCAGGGTGCGCTCGACCACATTGGCCTGCAGGCCGGTGATCAGCGCCGTGATGAACACGATCACCGCCGAGCCGACGGCGATACCGAACATGATCAGCAACGTCTGCATGCGGTTGTCCAGCAAGAAGCGTAGGGCGATCTTCCATTCGGTCCACAGCGAGTCGGCCAGGCGCATGCAGTCAGTCCTGAATGCCGGTTGGAATCGCTTGCTCATGCACGCGTACGCGCTGGCCTTCCTCGGCGTCGCCGATCAACACCAGATCACCTGCCGCCAGCCCTTCACTGACTTCGCTCAGCGCGGTGCCGAGCATTCCCAGACGCACGCTGACCCGCTCCACCACGCCGTCATTGACGCGCAATACCTGGGCACGTGTTCCGTCGCGGGCGCGCAGCGCATCGTTGGGCAATACCAGGGCTTGCTCGCGTCGGCCGGTCTCGATGTTCACCGAGACGGTCATGCCCTGACGCAGGAAGTCGGCTGGCTCCAGCAGGTCGAGATGGACATCGATGGTCCCGCGGGCGGTATCGACGCTCGGCGCGATGAAGCTGACGCGTGCCGGCAGCACTCGATCCGGATAGGCATCGGCGATGATCCTGGCGGCCTGGCCCAGTTCGATCGCGGCCAGATTCTTTTCGTCCAGAGGCAGCAGGATTTCGCTACTGCCGGAGCGGGCAATCGTCAGCAGGGTGCGGCCGGGCTGTACCAGGTCGCCGGGTTCGACTTCGCGCGTCTGCACGATGCCGTCGACCTGGGCGTGGATGCGGGCTTTCGCCAGGTTCGCGCGCGCCGCTTCCAGGCGCTGACGCAGGACCTGTTCCTCGCTGCCGCCTTCGCCCACGGCCGCGGCGGCGAAGCGGGCGCGATCGCGGACCACACGGGCAGTCAGCGTTGCGCGGCGAGCCTGCTCAAGCGCCTCGGAGGCCAGGAGCTTGCGTTCGAACAGTGTCTCCCGGCGCTGGAGTTCGCGATCGGCCTGTTCGAGGTTGTTCTGTGCCTCGCGCAGGGTGGCCTGTGCCTGAGGGCGGCTGGAATCGATCAGCTGCCGCAGGGCCGCTTCCGCCTCGCGCAGGCGGGCGCGCTGCTCGTCGTCGCGCAGCTCCAGCAACAGATCGCCAGCCTTTACCGTATCGCCCTCGCGCACATGGCGCACGGCGACAACGCCGGTGATTTCGCTACCGACCTGCGCCAGCGACTGGCTGTCCACCTCGCCGCTGGCGACCACGCGTTGCACCAGTGGGCGTGTTTCCAGGCGATAGCCGTTCAGTTCCGGCCCTTGAAGCTGGCGCCAGATCATCCAGCCGGCCAGCAGCAGGACCGGGATGATCAGCAAAAACGCGCGACGAATGGTTTTTGCAGCGAGCACGACGGACCACTCCTTAATGCGGCCCCTCCGGGCCATCGAACCCGCCAAGCTTACGGTCATACCCATGGGGGTACAACGCGGGCGTTGCGCGCAGGTCGGCGATGGTCTGCGGCTATCGTGACCATAGGCTTTGGAGCAGGGCGTGGCGGAGTACACTGGCCGCCCGCATCGAGGATTCTGAAATCATGGCGTCCACCGTTCAAAGCCCGGCGGCCACTCTGCGCGCTGCCTGGCTCGCACAGGCGCAAGCCAACCCCTGGATCACCTTCGGTCTTGCGGCAACTGCAGTGGCGGTGCTGTTACTGCTAGTGGCGGGTACCGCCAACGCTTTGCAGAGCAGCGAGGCGGGCAACGTTCGCTACGCGCTGTTGGGCGGCAGCGCCGGTTTCGTAGCGACGGCGGTCGGCGCGTTTCTGGCGATCGGCCTGCGTGACATTTCTACCCGCACCCAGGACAGCATGCTTGGCTTTGCCGCCGGCATGATGCTCGCTGCGAGCGCTTTCTCCCTGATCCTTCCGGGGCTGGAAGCGGGGCGTGAATTGTTCGGTAACGGCCCGGCTGCGGCGCTGACGGTGGTGGTCGGCCTGGGTCTTGGCGTGTTGCTCATGCTCGGTCTGGATTACTTCACGCCGCACGAGCATGAAAGCACTGGCCCCTGTGGTCCCGAGTGCGAACGCCTGAACAGGGTCTGGCTGTTTGTGCTCGCCATTGCGCTGCACAACATCCCCGAAGGCATGGCCATCGGTGTGAGCTTCGCCAATGGCGACCTGAGCGTCGGCCTGCCGCTGACCACGGCGATCTCCATTCAGGACATTCCCGAGGGCCTGGCCGTCGCGCTGGCGTTGCGCACCACCGGGTTGTCGGCGCTGGGTTCGGTGCTGGTCGCCGCGGCATCCGGGCTGATGGAGCCGATCGGCGCGCTGGTGGGTATCGGCATGTCCAGCGGCTTCGCCATCGCCTATCCCATCAGCCTCGGCCTGGCCGCGGGGGCAATGATCTTCGTGGTATCCCACGAGGTGATCCCGGAAACCCACCGCAACGGCCATCAGACGCCCGCCACGCTGGGCCTCATGGTGGGCTTCGCGGTGATGATGTTCCTCGATACCGCGCTGGGCTGACGCGTCAGGGCTTGTCCGCCTCGGTCTGCATGATCAGCTCGACGCGGCGGTTGCTGGCGCGACCCTGTTCGTCGCCGTTGTCGGCGAGCGGTCGCGTGTCGGCGTAGCCGGTTGCGCTCAGCCGCGTCGATTCGATGCCGGCCAGCTGCAGGTAGCGCACCACGCTGCTGGCGCGGCTGGCGGAAAGCTCCCAGTTGGACGGAAAGCGCTCAGTCTGGATGGGCAGATTGTCGGTATGGCCCTCGACGATGATCCGATGACCGCCTGCGGCGAGGGTCGGGACCAATCGGTCGATCACATCCAGCCCGGCGTCTTCCAGCTCCGCCCGCCCTGAGCCGAACAGAATTTCGCTGCTGATTCGAAAGCTGATGCTGCCATCGTTGACGATGACCTCGATGTCGTCGCCCAGCGCCAGATCGGGCTTCGCTTCGCTCGTGTCGTCCTGCTGCGTATCAGCCGCCGGCGCCGGTAGCGGCACGATCGATGGTATGGGTGAAGCGCTTGGCTGCAGTGCTACCAGCTGATCGCCAGCCGCCTGCTGTGTGGCTTCTACCATCGCGGGCTCGCTCTGCTGGCCTTCGCCCTTGCCGGCCAGCGCCAGCATGATTACCAGCATCACCAGCAGTAGGGTGAGCATGTCCAGGTAGGTGATCAGCCAGGCTTCCTGCTCTTCCTCTCGCTGCGGCTCGATATGCCAGCGGGAGAAGCGGCTGCCCTGCGATGCCTGGCCGTTCACGTGCGTTCGTCCTGCGGCGCGCTGCGCGGTGCGGCGGGGCTGCCGTCGCGAATTTCGTCGTCGTGGTGGGCGATGAACGACTTGAGCGTTTCGCGCATGTAGGCCGGGCTGCGGCGATTGCACATCATCGAGATGCCCTGCATCACCAGATTCATCAGCGCCACGCGTTGCTCGGTACGCCGTTCGAGCTTCACGGCCACTGGTTTGAGGATCAGGTTGGCCAGCAGCACGCCGTAGAAGGTCGTCATCAGCGCGACCGCGAGGCTGCGGCCAATCAGGTCCATATTGCCGCTACCGAGCATGAACATCAGGTTGATCAGTCCGACCAGCGTGCCGATCATGCCGAACGCCGGCGCATAGTTGGACATCGCCCGGAACAGCTGTGCCTCGGCATTCTCCCGGGCGCGCAGTCGTGCGATGCGCCATTGCAGAAGTTCCAGGATGTCTTCTTCCGGGGTGTTGTCGATCACCAGCTGCACGCCGGTGCGCAGAAAGGGATTGCTGACCTGCTCGACAGCTTTTTCCACTGCAGGTAGATCACCGCTGATCCACAGTCGCGAGATCTGCACCAGCTCATCGAGATCCTGCCGGGTGTACAGGCGCTCGTTGCGCATCACGGTCCAGATCAGCCCGAACACTCGGGTGACTTCGCGCAACGGATAGCTGATAAAGGTCGCCGCCAGGGTGCCGACCAGTACGATGCCGAGGCTTGGCAGGTCGATGAAAAGCGCGGGTTCTTTGGCGGCGAAGAGCATGACGACGGCGAGCAGTCCGATGCTCGCGACGATGCCGATCAGGGTGGAGGGATTCATCGGAACTCCGCTGAAGGGGGCCAGTGCAGAAAGCGCGCGATCATAGCAGCTGGCCTTGCGCGTACGGCTGACCTGGGTCAGATCAGCCGCTGGCAGTCGCTCTACAGATTCTCAAGCAGCCGGCGCGCCGCTTCCTGGCCGC
>DNMQ01000002.1 GCA_003488145.1 Pseudomonas sp. | reverse complement strand
GCGAAGCCTTGTCCACCTTGTGCATCCTTCAGGCCTCTTCCATCTCCAGCAGCACCGCGCCTTCGCTGACCATTTCGCCTTCGCTGCAGAACAGGCTCTTGACCACGCCAGCCTGGGCGCTGCGGATGCTGTGTTCCATCTTCATCGCTTCCAGCACGATCAATGCGGTGCCGGCCTCGACATGCTGACCGGCCTCGACCAGTACACGCACGATGCTGCCGTTCATCGGTGCGGTCAGGCCGCCGTGATGCTGGTGGCTCGCTTCGGCTTCGGCGATGGGGTCGAAGGCGCGCACGGCCAGCCATTCGCCGTTCCACTGCAGGTGCAGTGCATCGCCCTGGCGGATCGCCCTGGGCGTGCGGACGTTCTGCCGCGGCGCTGCCGGGTCGACCTTCAGCCGGCGGCTCTCGCCATTGCACTGCAGATGCAGACTGATCTGCGCCGGCATGCCGAAACGCAGCCCGCTGCGCTTGGACCACGGCGAATGGGCATCGTCGTCGCGAACCGAGGTCGGCTCGCTCTGTACGAAGCACTCGGCAGCCTGTTGCCAGAAGGCATCGGACAGTTCGCCGGCCGGACGCAGCAGTTCGCTTTCGTGGCGCGGGATAAAGCCGGTATCCAGCTCGGCCTCGGCGAAGGCGCGGTGGCCGACGACGCGGCGCAGGAACGCGAGGTTGGTGCGCACGCCGCCGACGGCGGTCTCGTCGAGCATGGCCAGCAGGCGCAGGCGCGCTTCCTCGCGGTTCTCGCCCCAGGCGATCAGCTTGCCGAGCATCGGGTCGTAGAACGGCGACACCGCATCGCCCTCGGCGACGCCGCTGTCGACGCGACGGCCCGGGCCATCCGCCGCTTCACGATAGAGATCGAGGGTGCCGGTGGCGGGGAGGAAATCGTTGTCGGGGTCTTCGGCGTACAGCCGTACCTCGATTGCATGGCCGATCAGCGGCACTTGCTCCTGGCTGATCGGCAGCGGCTCGCCGCGGGCGACGCGAATCTGCCAGGCGACCAGATCGAGTCCGGTGATGGCCTCGGTGACCGGATGCTCGACCTGCAGGCGGGTGTTCATTTCCATGAAGAAGAACTCGCCGCGGGCATCGAGCAGGAATTCCACGGTGCCGGCTCCGACGTAGCCGATGGCCTGGGCGGCCTTTACCGCAGCTTCGCCCATGGCGCGGCGCAGCTCGGGGGAGAGGCCTGGCGCTGGCGCCTCTTCAACCACTTTCTGATGGCGGCGCTGGATCGAGCAGTCGCGTTCGTTCAGGTACAGGCAGTTGCCGTGCTGGTCGGCGAAGACCTGGATTTCCACATGGCGCGGTTTGAGCACGTATTTTTCCACCAGCATGCGCGAGTCGCCGAACGACGACTGCGCCTCGCGCTGGGCGGACGCCAGCGCTTCGGCCAGGTCCGCCTCGCGCTCGACCACCTTCATGCCCTTGCCGCCACCACCGGCGGTGGCCTTGAGCAGCACCGGGTAACCGATCTTTTCCGCGGCGGCACGGAAGGTTTCCACGTCCTGCGCCTCGCCGTGGTAGCCCGGTACCAGCGGCACGCCGGCTTCCTCCATCAGCGCCTTGGCCGCGGACTTGCTGCCCATGGCGTCGATGGCCGAAGCGGGCGGGCCGAGGAAGATCAACCCGGCCTGTTCGATGGCGCGGGCGAATTCGGCGTTCTCCGAGAGAAAGCCGTAGCCCGGGTGGATCGCCTGGGCACCGCTGGCCTTGGCCGCCTCGATCAGCTTGTCGATGCGCAGATAGCTGTCGGCCGGCTTGGCGCCGCCCAGGTCGATGCGGATATCGGCTTCGCGGGCGTGGCGCGCCGTGGCGTCGATGGCGCTGTGCACGGCGACGGTGGTCAGGCCCATGGCCTTGGCGGTGCGCATCACCCGGCAGGCGATCTCGCCGCGGTTGGCAACCAGGAGGGTATCGATAGGACGATTCATCACTTGTTCTCCTGCCAGGCGGGCGTGCGTTTTTCCAGGAAGGCACTCAGGCCTTCCTGACCTTCCGGGCTGGTGCGCAGGCGGGCAATGGCCTGTTCGGTGGTCTGGCGCAGGTCGGCGTCGAAATCGCCGTCGCCCACCTCCAGTAATAGCTCTTTGCAGGCCTTGAGCGCCTGCGGGCTGTTGAGCAGCAGGTTGTCGACCCATTGATCGAGCGCGGCGTCCAGTTCACTGGCCGGATAGGTTTCGGCGAGCAGGCCCAGTTCGCGGGCGCGCTGGCCGTCGAAGCGTTCGGCGGTCAGCGCGTAGCGGCGGGCGGCGCGCTCGCCGATGGCCTTGACCACGAACGGGCTGATCACCGCTGGCGCCAGGCCGATGCGGACTTCCGACAGGCAGAACAGCGCTTCGCTGGCGCCGATCGCCATGTCGCAGCAGGCGATCAGCCCCAGCGCGCCGCCGAAGGCCGCGCCCTGCACCACGGCCAGGGTCGGCTGCGGCAGCTGGTAGAGGCGCTGCATCAGCTCGCCCAACTCATGGGCATCAGCGAGATTGGCCTGGTAGTCGAGCTTGGCCGACTCGCGCATCCAGCCCAGATCGGCACCGGCGGAGAAATGCTTGCCACGCCCGCGCAGCACCAGGAAGCGGATGTCCGCATCGGCCTGCACCTCGGCCAGCGCCGCGTTCAGTTCGCCGATCACCCGGGCGTCGAAAGCATTGTTCTTGTCCGCGCGGTTCAGCCAGAGGGTGGCCACGCCGCGCGCGTTTTTGTTCAGTTCGATGGTTTGGAAATCGGTCATCTCGGCATCCTCGATGGGACTGCAGTCGCCGGCGCGCTTGGCTGCCGACGGCTCGGATTACATGCGGAACACGCCGAAGCGGGTCGGCTCGATCGGCGCATTCAGCGCGGCGGACAACGCCAGTCCCAGCACCTCGCGGGTCTGCGCCGGGTCGATCACACCGTCGTCCCACAGCCGCGCGCTGGAGTAGTACGGATGGCCCTGGCGCTCGTACTGCTCGAGGATCGGCTGCTTGATGGCGGCTACCTCGTCGTCGCCGAGACTCTTGCCGGCGCGTTCGCTTTGCTCCTGCTTGACCTGCGCCAGCACCCCGGCGGCCTGTTCGCCGCCCATCACGGCGATGCGTGCGTTAGGCCACATCCACAGGAAACGCGGATCGTAGGCGCGGCCGCACATGCCGTAGTTGCCGGCACCGAAGCTGCCACCGATGAGCACGGTGAACTTCGGCACCTGGGCGCAGGCCACCGCGGTGACCAGCTTGGCGCCGTGCTTGGCGATGCCGCCGGCCTCGTATTTCTGCCCGACCATAAAGCCGGTGATGTTCTGCAGGAACAGCAGCGGGATGCCGCGCTGGCAGGCCAGTTCGATGAAGTGCGCGCCTTTCTGCGCCGCCTCGGCGAAGAGGATGCCGTTGTTGGCGAGGATGGCGATCGGGTAGCCGTGCAAGTGGGCGAAACCGCAGACCAGGGTGGTGCCGAACAGCGCTTTGAATTCATCGAACTCGCTGCCGTCCACCAGTCGCGCGATCACTTCGCGCACGTCGTAGGGTTGCTTGGCCTGCGCCGGAATCACGCCGTACAGCTCGTCGGCGGCATACAGCGGCGCGCGCGGTTCGCGGGTTTGCAGCTGGCCGAGCTTGCGCCAGTTGAGGTTGGCCACGCAGCGACGGGCGATGGAAAGCGCGTGTTCGTCGTTCTCCGCGTAGTGGTCGGCAACGCCGGAGGTCTTGCAGTGCACGTCGGCGCCGCCCAGTTCCTCGGCGGTCACCACCTCACCGGTGGCGGCTTTTACCAGCGGCGGGCCGGCTAGAAAGATGGTCGCCTGGTTGCGCACCATGATGGTTTCGTCGGCCATCGCCGGCACATAGGCGCCACCGGCGGTGCAGGAACCCATGACCACGGCGATCTGCGGAATCCCCATTGCGCTCATGTTGGCCTGGTTGAAGAAGATGCGGCCGAAGTGCTCGCGATCCGGGAACACCTCGTCCTGGCGCGGCAGGTTGGCGCCGCCGGAGTCCACCAGATAGATGCAGGGCAGGCGGTTCTCGCGGGCGACAGTCTGCGCGCGCAGGTGCTTTTTCACCGTCAGCGGGTAGTAGGTGCCGCCCTTCACGGTGGCATCGTTGGCGATGATCATGCACTCGATGCCTTCGACGTGGCCGATCCCAGCGACTACACCGGCAGCGGCGACGTCTTCGCCATAGACCTCATGGGCGGCCAGCGGGGCGAGTTCGAGAAAGGCCGAACCGGCGTCGAGCAGGGTATCGATGCGCTCGCGCACCAAGAGCTTGCCGCGCGAGACATGGCGCTGCTGGGCGGTGGCGCCGCCGCCTTCGCTGACGCGGCCGAGCAGGGCGCGCAGGTTGTTCACCTGTTCAAGCATCGCCGCGTTGTTGGCGGCGAACTCCGGCGAACGGGTATTGATCTGGGTGTGCAGGATGGCCATGGTTGGCTCCGTTCAATTCCATCATGGATGGCGCTGCCATCCACCGACTGCGGTGGAAAACGCTTCGCGGTTTTCCACCCTACGAGGGTTGGGCGTTGTTCCGCCCGCAGCTCACCTGGATTCGTTGAACAGCTCGCGTCCGATCAGCATCCGGCGGATCTCGCTGGTGCCGGCGCCGATCTCGTAGAGCTTGGCGTCACGCAGCAGGCGGCCGGTGGGGAATTCGTTGATGTAGCCGTTGCCACCGAGGATCTGGATCGCCTGCAGGGCCATCTGCGTGGCGTTTTCGGCGGTATAGAGGATCACGCCGGCGGCGTCCTTGCGGGTGGTCTCGCCACGGTCGCAGGCCTGGGCGACGGCGTAGAGATAGGCGCGACTGGCGTTGAGCTGGGTGTACATGTCCGCCACCTTGCCCTGGATGAACTGGAACTCGCCGATGCTCTGGCCGAACTGCTTGCGGTCGTGGATGTAGGGCACCACCACGTCGAGGCAGGCCTGCATGATCCCGGTCGGGCCGCCGGCCAGTACCACGCGCTCGTAATCCAGGCCGCTCATCAGCACCTTGACGCCGCCGTTCTCGACGCCGAGCACGTTCTCTTGCGGCACCTCGACGTCATCGAAGAACAGCTCGCAGGTGTTGGAGCCGCGCATGCCGAGCTTGTCGAACTTGTTGCCGCGCGAGAAACCCTTCCAGTCGCGCTCGACGATGAACGCGGTGATGCCGTGCGGGCCCTTGTCCAGGTCGGTCTTGGCGTAGATCACGTAGGTGTTGGCGTCCGGGCCGTTGGTGATCCAGGTCTTGCTGCCGTTGAGCACGTAGCGGTCGCCGCGCTTTTCGGCGCGCAGCTTCATGGAGACCACGTCGGAGCCGGCATTCGGCTCGCTCATGGCCAGCGCGCCGACGTGTTCGCCGCTGATCAGCCTGGGCAGGTAGCGGGCCTTCTGCTCGGGGTTGCCGTTGCGGTTGATCTGGTTGACGCACAGGTTGGAGTGGGCGCCGTAGGAGAGGGCGACCGAGGCCGAGCCGCGGCTGATCTCTTCCATCGCCACCACGTGGGCCAGGTAGCCGAGGCCGGCGCCGCCGTATTCCTCGGATACGGTCACGCCGAGTAGACCCATCTCGCCGAATTTTCTCCACATGTCAGCCGGGAACAGGTTGTCCTGGTCGATGGCCTCGGCGCGCGGCGCCAGCTCGGCGGCGACGAAGGCCTGGACCTGCTCGCGCAGCATGTCGATGGTTTCACCGAGGGCGAAGTTGAGGCTGGAGTAGTTCATGGGGCCACCTGCTTGTCTTGTAATTGTTCTGTGTTCAGAAAATTCGTGCATCCGGCGGGTTCCGGCCGGCGCTCCGGTCGCAGCCTGAGCGCCTTCGGGAAGTGGCTGCTCGCTGATTTACGTTAACGTAAAGGTCCGCCAGCGGTCTGTCAACATGCCAGCGGGCGGCGTTCTGCAAGCATAGGTGCACGGCAAGGGCGGTGCTGCCCGGCCCTGGATGCCGCGGGTGGTGTTTCGTCGGCGGTCGGGCACTCGGCTCGACGCGGGCGGGACTAAACAGGCAAGGGTCGGAGCGCCGGCCTGCCACGACGAGAAAACTCCATGCCCCGCATCGGCTTCGCCTGCATGTATCGCCACCCGCAACAGAGCCTCTCGCTGAAGGAACTGGAGCGCATCGAGCGCACCTTCAATCCGCGCAGCACCACGCTGCGCTGGATGGCCTCGGCGGGGCGCGAGGCGGCGGAGGCGAAGCTCGAGGAGATCGTCGCGCACAACCTGAACGCCCAGCGGGTATTGCTCGAATACGTCGCGACGTTGCCGCCGATGCTGCGCATGTTGCGCCTGTCCAGCGACCTGCTGCCGTTCTACAGCCATGCCGAGATCGCGCCGTTCTACCGTCGCGCCGAGATACGGAACCGCCTCGAGGCTGGCTTCGCCGCGATCGGCGAACTGGCACGGGCCAACGAAATCCGCCTGTCGATGCATCCCGGCCAGTACTGCGTGCTGGGATCGGACAAGCCGCAGGTGGTGGAAAACAGCCTGGCGGAATTCGAATACCACGCCGACATGATCCGCATGATGGGTTACGGCCGGCGCTTCCAGGACTTCAAATGCAACCTGCATATCGCCGGGCGTCTCGGCGCCGAGGGGGTGCGTGCCGTGTGGCCGCGCCTGTCGACCGAGGCGCGCCACTGCATCACCTTCGAGAACGATGAGAAGACCTATGGCCTGGACGATTGCCTGAGCCTCGCGGACCTCGCGCCGGTGGTGCTGGATATCCATCACTGCTGGATTCACGAGGGCCGCTACATCGAGCCGGACGACCCGCGTATCGAGCGCGTTCTGGAAAGCTGGCGCGGCGTACGGCCGACCATGCACTACTCGCAGCCGCAGGAGAGCCTGATGGAGCTCGGCTTCGCGCCGGAGCAGAAGCTGGAAATCCCCGAGTTGCTGGAGAAGGTCAACAAGCGCGACCTCTATGCGCATAGCAAACGCATGTGGAACCACTGGACGAATCGCTATGCGTTTCAGTTTCTCGATCGCTTCGACATCATGCTCGAAGCCAAGGACAAGAACCTCGCCGCGCTGGACTTCCATCACGAGTACCGGCGTGTAGGCGCCTGACGAGGCGTCTTCGGCAGACGCATGCGCGGCATCGTTGCAGAGGCTCCGGCACAACCGCTTTTGCGCCGCTCAGGCATGCCTTCCGACACGTCGTGTCAGCGCCGATCTGGCCGCGGCTGACCCCGTTATTCGTCACCAGATACTGGCCATTTGACTGCTCGAGCCCCTCGACTTTCGCCTACCCTGCGACATATTGTCAGCTAGTTACCTTTACGTTAACGTAATCGTATCCTAGGGTGACTGTCAGCAGCGCCAGCACCCTTGCGAGCACGCCTCATAACAAACATAAGACTGAGGAAAATCGTCATGAGTCTTCCGAGCTATACCTGCGGACCGCAGAGCAAACCCCTGTTGCCCATGACCATCGGCGCGGCCTTCGACCGTACCGTGGAGCGCTTCCCCCAGCGTGAGGCCCTGGTGGTGCGCCATCAGCAGCTGCGTTACACCTGGGCGGAACTGGCGGAGGCGGTGGACCGTTGCGCGCGTGGCCTGCTGGCCCTCGGACTGCAAGCTGGCGAACGAGTGGGAATCTGGTCGCCGAACAATGCCCAGTGGTGCATTACCCAGTTCGCCACGGCGAAGATCGGCGTGGTGCTGGTCAACATCAACCCAGCCTACCGCCTCAGCGAACTCGAGTACGCCTTGAAGCAATCCGGCTGCCGCTGGCTGATCTGCGCCGATGCCTTCAAGACTTCCGATTACCACGCCATGCTCCACGAGCTGCTGCCGGAGCTGGAAAGCGCCGCTGTTGGCGCTCTGCAGAGTCATATGCTGCCGGAGCTGCGCGGGGTGATCAGCCTGTGCGACAAGCCGGTGGACGGCATGCTGCAGTGGCAGGCGCTGATGGAGATGGCCGAGCAGGTCGGCCCCGAACAGCTGCGCCAGTGCGGCGAACGCCTGCAGTTCGACGATCCCATCAACATCCAGTACACCTCCGGCACCACGGGCTTCCCCAAGGGTGCGACCCTCAGTCATTACAACATCCTCAACAACGGCTACATGGTCGGCGAGAGCCTCAAGCTCACCGAGCATGACCGTCTGGTGATCCCGGTGCCGCTGTACCACTGCTTCGGCATGGTCATGGGCAACCTCGGCTGTGTCACCCACGGCACCACGATGATTTACCCGAGCGCCGCCTTCGAGCCGCTGGCGGCACTGCAGGCCGCGGCCGAGGAAAAGGCCACCGGCATGTACGGCGTGCCGACCATGTTCATCGCCATGCTCGATCACCCGGAGCGCCAGTCACTGGACCTCAGCAGCCTGCGCACCGGCATCATGGCCGGCGCCACCTGCCCGATCGAGGTGATGAAGCGCGTCATCGACGACATGCACCTGGCGGAAATGCAGATCGCCTACGGCATGACCGAAACCAGTCCGGTCTCCACCCAGACCAGCGCCGACGACGACCTGGAACGCCGCGTGACCAGCGTCGGCCGCACCCAGCCGCATCTGGAAAGCAAGATCGTCGACGAGCACGGCGCGGTGGTGCCGCGCGGGCAGATCGGCGAGCTGTGCACCCGCGGCTACAGCGTCATGCTCGGCTACTGGAACAACCCGGACGCCACCCGCGATGCCATCGACGGCGCCCGCTGGATGCACACCGGTGACCTCGCGGTAATGGACGATGAGGGTTACATCAAGATCGTCGGCCGCAACAAGGACATGATCATCCGCGGCGGCGAGAACGTGTACCCGCGCGAGATCGAGGAATTTCTTTTCACCCACCCGGCGGTCGCCGACGTGCAGGTGATCGGCGTGCCGGACAGCAAGTTCGGCGAGGAGATCGTCGCCTGGGTCAAGCTGCACCCCGGCCATCAGGTCGAGGCCGAGGCGCTGCGCGAGTTCTGCAAGGGCCGCATTGCCCACTTCAAGACGCCGCGGCACATCCGGTTCGTCGACGACTTCCCGATGACCATCAGCGGCAAGGTGCAGAAGTTCCGCATGCGCGAGATCAGCGTGGTCGAGCTGGGCATCAGCGAACAGCACTGACCGGCACCGGCCGGGTTCGCCCGGCCGGCCACTCGCTAATCTGAAAAGGAGCTTTCCATGGCGCTGCCTATTGCTCAGTCGATCAGCCGTTTTCCGTTGCCCGATAGCCTCGACTCGCTGCCTGCCGACCTGCGCGAACGGATTCTCGCCGTGCAGGAAAAGGCCGGTTTCATCCCCAACGTGTTTCTCATGCTGGCTCATCGGCCGGCGGAGTTTCGCGCCTTCTTCGCCTACCACGATGCGCTGATGGAGCGCGAAGCCGACAGCCTGACCCAGGCCGAGAAGGAGATGATCGTGGTGGCGGTCAGTGCCGACCACGGCTGCCTGTATTGCGTGGTCGCCCATGGCGCGATCCTGCGCATCCTCGCCAAGGACGCGCAGCTGGCCGACCAGATCGCCGTCAACTACCGCACCGCGCCGATCTCCGAACGTCAGCGCACGATGCTCGATTTCGCCCTGCACCTGGCCGCCGGGCGCGGCGTGCTGGACGACGCCTGGCAAGCGCGGCTGGAAGCCCAGGGTTTCAGCCTCGACGACATCTGGGACATCGGCGCCATCGCCGGGCTGTTCGGCCTCTCCAACCGCCTGGTGTCCATGGCACGCACCCCGCCCAACGACGAGTTCTACCTGCTGGGCCGCGTGCCCAGGAGCCCCGCGCGCTGAGCGCGACACCGCATTACCGCATGAAGTGGTAATCCGAGCCCGGGCAGTTCGCAGTCGGGCTCAACAGCTGCATCAACGATCACAACAACAAGAGAGAAAGCTATGCAACTGAAACCAGCAAGCCGGACCTTCCTGCTTTCCAGCCTGGCCGCGGCCATCCTGGGCATGTCCACCACGGCTTCGGCCGCCTTCATCGAAGACAGCAAGGCCGCTGTCGAACTGCGCAACTTCTACATGAACCGCGACTTCCGTTCGGGGGACGGCCAGTCCAAGGCCGAGGAGTGGGCCCAGGGCTTCATCCTGAAAATGGAATCCGGCTACACCGAAGGGCCGGTCGGCTTCGGTCTGGATGCCATCGGCCTGCTCGGCGTCAAGCTCGACTCCGGCTCCGGCCGTGGCGGCACCGGCCTCCTGCCACGCTCGGCTTCCGGTGAGCCGGCGGACGACTACGGCACGGCAGGCCTGACGGCGAAGGCCAAGCTGTCCGCCACCACGCTGCATGTGGGTACCCTGCAACCGGTGATTCCGGTGCTGATGCGCAACGACAGCCGCTTGCTGCCGAACATCTATCGCGGCGCCTGGCTGCAGAGCAAGGACGTCGAAGGCCTCACGCTGGATCTCGGCATGCTGGATCGCACGAGCTACCGCGACTCTTCCAATTACGAAGAGATGATGGTGTTCAACGGCGGGCTGCGCAACATCACCTTCGGTAGCGGCGGCAACAACAGCGACGAATTCCTCTTCGCCGGCGGGCGCTACGACTGGTCGCCACAATTGGCCACCAGCTACTACTACGGTGGGCTGGACGGCATCTACGACCAGCACAACCTCAGCCTGGTCCATGTGCTGCCGATCGGCGAGTCGCAGAGCTTCAAGACTGACCTGCGCTATGTGCGCTCAACCGACGATGGCGGCAGCAACGTCGACAACGATGCCTTCGGCGCGCTGTTCACCTACAAGCATGGCGGCCATGCCTTTACTGGCGGTTATCAGCACATGAGCGGCGATACCGGTTTCGCCTACGTCGCCGGCGGCGATAACGCGTTGATCAACCTGCTGCAGATCAACGACTTCGGCAACCAGGACGAGCGTTCCTGGCAGGTCCGCTACGACTACGACTTCGCTGCCATGGGCATCCCCGGGCTGACGCTGATGACTCGCTACGTCTCCGGTGACAACGTCGACCGCGGCGCCGGCGCCAGTGAAGGCAAGACCTGGGAGCGCAACACCGATATTGCCTATGTCATCCAGAGCGGCCCGCTGAAGAACCTCGGCTTGAAGCTGCGCAACGCCACCACGCGAAGCAACTTCCAGCGCGATCTGGACGAGAACCGCGTCATCGTCAGCTACAGCCTGGCGTTGTGGTAACCGCGAAACCGCTGTGAACCTCCTCGTTGGAAATTTCCGGGCCGCATAGGCCCGGTTTTTTTTGCGCCGTCCGCTAAGAATTTTCGCTGATGGTAGTGGTGGAAAGTCTTATCGTACCCACGCTCCAGCGTGGGCACGCCCTGGGCGGACGCTCTGCGTCCAAGGCGCAGGAGCGCCGGGATCGGGTTCCCACGCGGGAGCATGGGAACCATCAGATGCTTCCGGTTTTGATTGTACCCACGCTCCTGCGTGGGTACGCCCCGGGCGGTCGCTCTGCGTCCAGCGCGCAGGACCCAGGCAGCAGGGCCGGATACTGGCCTTTTGCTCTGAAAAAGCCGCGCTTCCCGATCAATCAACCGTTTGAAAAAGCCACTTGCCGTATACGGAAACTGGTTGTTATCGTTTACGTAAAGGTCATGCAGCGACCTGCGCCATAACCAACAACAACAATCAAGGTTAGAGGGCACCCAATGGAACCAGAGTTCGTGCTGGAAACGCGCGGCCTGACCAAGGAATTCCGCGGATTCACCGCCGTGGATTCCGTCGATCTGAAGGTCCGTCAGGGTCACATCCATGCGCTTATCGGCCCCAACGGCGCCGGCAAGACCACCGTATTCAATCTGCTCACCAAGTTCCTCACGCCCACCCGCGGCGAAATCCTCTATCGCGGCAAGAACATCACCTCGATGAAGGCCAACGAGATCGCCCGGCTCGGTCTGGTGCGCTCGTTCCAGATTTCCGCGGTGTTCGGCCACATGAGCGTGCTGGAGAACGTACGCGTCGCGCTGCAGCAGAAGATGGGCAATTCCTTCCACTTCTGGAAATCCGAACGCAGCCTGCGCGAGCTGGACGATCAGGTGATGCAGCTGCTCGCCGAAGTGGACCTGCAATCCTTCGCCCAGACCCTCGCCGTCGAGCTGCCCTACGGCCGCAAGCGCGCGCTGGAGCTGGCCACCACCCTGGCGCTCGACCCCTTCGTGCTGCTGCTCGACGAACCGACCCAGGGCATGGGCAGCGAGGACGTCGACATGGTCGTCGAGCTGGTGCGCAAGGCCGCGGCCAACCGTACGGTGCTGATGGTCGAGCACAACCTCAGCGTGGTCAGCCGCCTGTGCGATCGCATCACTGTGCTGGCGCGTGGTTCGGTGCTCGCCGAGGGCGACTACGAAAGCGTTTCGGCCAACCCGCAGGTGCGCGAGGCCTACCTCGGCAGCGAAGCCGCGGCACTCGAGGAGGCGCACGCATGAATCCACCCATGGACCGCGATCAGCTGCGCGTCAGCGATCTGCATGCCTTTTACGGCGAATCGCACATTCTGCACGGTGTCGATCTGGTGGTCGGCCGCGGCGAGCTGGTGACCCTGCTCGGACGCAACGGCGCCGGGCGCTCCACCACGCTGCGCGCGATCATGAACATGGTAGGTCGCCGCACCGGCTCCATCGTGGTCAACGGCAACGAGACCATCGGCATGCCGGCCCACCAGATTCCGCGGCTGGGCGTTGGCTACTGTCCGGAAGAGCGCGGCATCTTCGCCAGCCTGAGCGTCGAGGAAAACCTCCTGCTGCCGCCCACGGTGCGCAGCGGCGGCATGAGCCTGGACGAGCTCTACGAGATGTTTCCCAACCTCTACGAACGTCGCTTCAGCCAGGGCACGCGGCTCTCCGGTGGCGAGCAGCAGATGCTGGCCATGGCGCGCATCCTGCGCACCGGCGCCAACCTGCTGCTGCTCGACGAGATCACCGAAGGCCTGGCGCCGGTCATCGTGCAGAAGCTTGGTGAGGTATTGATCAAGCTCAAGCAGCGCGGCCTGACCATCGTTCTGGTGGAGCAGAACTTCCGCTTCGCCGCGCCGTTGGCCGACCGCCATTACGTCATGGAGCACGGCCGCATCATCGAGGAGATCGAGGCGGCGGAGCTGGATTCGAAGAAGGACTTCCTCAATTCCTGTCTCGGGGTGTGAACCTCAGGAAGCTGTAAACCGGCCGCAGTGGATGCCGGCCCGAACCACAACAAAAACAATCGAGAGTGGTGAATACATGAGCTTTTTCCGCAAGAGCGCGAGCGCCATCCTGGCTTCTTCCCTGATCGCTTCGGCCGCCCAGGCCGAGATCAGCAATGACGAAATCCGCATCGGCTACCTGGCCGACATGTCCGGCACCTATCGCGACCTCTCCGGCCCGGGCGGCCTGGAAGCGCTGAAGATGGCGGTGGAGGATTTTGGTGGCAAGGTCGACGGCAAGAAGATCGTTGTCTTCCATGCCGACGACCTGAACAAGCCGGACGTCGGCGCCAATACCGTGCGCCAGTGGATCGACGAGCGCAACGTCGACATGGTGACCGGCATGGTCGCCAGTTCCGTGGTGCTGGCCGCAAGCAAGGTGGTGGAGCAGGGCGGCAAGCTGGCGCTGATCTCCGGCGCGGCGGCCTCCAGCATCACCAACGAGTTCTGCTCACCGAACCATATCCACTGGACCTACGATACCTACGCGCTGGCCAATGGCACGGCCAAGGCCGTACTCGCCGATGGGGGCAAGAGCTGGTACATCCTCACCGCCGACTATGCCTTCGGCCACGCCATGGAAAACGACATCACCAAGGTGGTGGAAGGCGAGGGCGGCAGCGTCGTCGGCAAGGTCCGCCATCCGTTCCCAAGCAACGATTTCTCTTCCTACATGCTGCAGGCGCAGGGCTCCGGAGCCGAGGTCATCGCCCTGGCCAACGCCGGTGCCGATACGGTCAACTCGCTGAAGACCGCCAGCGAGTTCGGCGTCACCCAGTCCGGGCAGAAGCTCGCCGGCATGGTGGTGTTCCTAAACGACATCCATGCCATGGGCCTGGACGTGACCCAGGGCCTGATGCTGACTACCGGCTGGTACTGGGACATGAATGACGACACCCGCGCCTGGGCCAAGCGCTACTACGAGCGCACCAAGCGCATGCCGGGCATGGTGCACGCCGGCATCTATTCGGCCACAACGCATTATCTGAACGCGGTAAAGACCGCCGGCACCGACGAGACCGTCGCAGTGCGTGCGCAGATGGCCAAGACGCCGGTCAACGACATGTTCGCCAAGGACGGTCGTATCCGTGAGGACGGCCGCATGGTGCATGACATGTACCTGGTGCAGGTCAAGACACCGGCCGAATCCACCGGCGAGTGGGACCTGTACAAGATCGTCAGCACCATTCCGGGAGAGCAGGCCTACCGGCCGATCGCCGAAACCCAGTGCACCAAGCTGGTCGCCAAGGACTGACCGGCTGATCCGCGCCATCACCCGGTCGGCAACGGCCGGGTGCCACGGACTTCCTTTGGGTGGTGAACCATGACTCTCGTATTCGGCGTACCCCTGAGCGTGCTGCTCGGGCANNATCAACGGGGCGTTCTACGCACTGCTGAGCCTGGGCCTGGCGATCATCTTCGGCCTGCTGCGCATCATCAACTTCGCCCATGGTGCGCAGTACATGCTGGGCGCCTTCGTGGCCTTCCTCGGGCTGAACTACCTGGGTGTGAGCTACTGGTTCGCGCTGGTGCTGGCGCCGTTGGTGGTGGGTTGCCTGGGCATGGCCATCGAGCGCGGCCTGCTGCGGCGCATTGCCGGTGAGGATCACCTTTACGGATTGCTGTTGACCTTCGGCCTGGCGCTGATCGTCGAGGGCAGCTTCGTCAAGCTGTTCGGCGTGTCCGGCTCGTCCTATCCAATGCCGGAGTTGCTGCGTGGCGGCTTCAATCTCGGCTTCATGTTTCTGCCGACCTACCGAGCCTGGGTGATCGTCGCCGCGCTGGTGGTGTGCCTGGCGACCTGGTACGTCATCGAACGCACGCGGCTGGGTTCCTATCTGCGCGCCGGCACCGAGAACCCGAAACTGATGCAGGGCTTCGGCATCAACGTGCCGCTGCTGGTGACCCTGACCTACGGCTACGGTGTGGCTCTGGCGGCCTTCGCCGGCGTGCTGGCTGCGCCGATCTACGCGGTGACGCCGGGCATGGGCTCGAACCTGCTGATCGTGGTGTTCGCCGTGGTGGTGGTCGGCGGCATGGGCTCGATCCTCGGCGCCATCATCACCGGCATCGCCATGGGGCTGATCGAGGGGCTGACCAAGGTGTTCTATCCGGAAGCGGCCAACACCGTGGTGTTCCTGGTCATGGTGGCGGTGTTGCTGATTCGTCCTGCGGGACTCTTTGGTAAGGAGGCATGAGCATGACG
>DNMQ01000121.1 GCA_003488145.1 Pseudomonas sp. | reverse complement strand
GTAAGTGGGTATCGGATGATGTCGAGTACGACCATCTGAGCGGCAGACCGAGCCCTAGCCAAAACACTCCAATTGTGGTCGATGACGTTAACTCCTCCAGTATCACCGCTGCGGCTAAGAAGCTCGGTGTGAGCTATGAGGCTGTGCGTTATCGACTGAGCAGTCCTGACTATCCGAACTACCGCCGAAAGGACGAGATAAAGCGACCGCGAACTCTTAGGACGCCGCGCACGGGGAAGCCAGTCTTTGTAGATGGTGTTGAGTACCCCAGCATGCGTGAAGCTGAGCGAGCGCTTGGGCTTTCGCCTCATGTCATTTACACCCGCGTTAGGAGCCCAAGCCATCCGAACTACTATCGGAAGGGCGAAAGTAAAGCCCCCCACCGCTGGAAGCCAGGCGCGCCCAAGGCGGTCATTATTGACGGGGTGGAGTACTCCAGCATTACTCAAGCTGTCGAGGCTCTCCGAGCTCTCCGGTTGTCATACCAGAAGGTTCGGGACCGGGCAAACGACCCTACCTTCCCGAACTATCAGTGGAAGACGGAGGCCCGCCATGGAGAACAATAGCGGGCACCCTGTCATCGCAGATGGAGTGGAATATTCCAGCGTGGGTCAGGCGGCTACTGCTCTCGGCCTATCGAACTCAGCGGTGCTCTATCGTCTGAGCAGCCCAAACTTCCCGGCTTTTCATCGGAAGGGCGAAACCAAGCCGGCCGACGGTTATAGCAACCAAGCCTCGAAGGCGGTCATTGTCGATGGATTGGAGTACTCCAGCATCAGTCAGGCGGCCACTGCCCTCAAACTGTCGACCACGGCAGTGCGAATGCGGGCCAATGACCCGAAATACCAAAACTACCGATGGGTCAATCCGCGGCCACTGCCAGCCCGCGAGAAGACCTCACAACCTACAGCGCCCCGCGTGGGAAAGGTTAAGTCCTTCGAGGAAAGGCAGATAGCCAAGCCGCTGATCGAGCCAGACCCGTGGCCGTTCGATGGTGGAGTTCAACGCGGCCAGGTGCTCGACCCTAACTTTGACCCGCCTCGCGTCATCCGCAAAATCGGCTGGCTTCGCTGCATGGCCTGCAGGCGATACCACTTCTCCCAAGACGTAGCGAGGGTGCGAATTTGTAGTCCCTGCGGCGGCAACGGTGGCGATAAATTGCACAACGGCTGATTGATCGTTAGCAGGTCCCTCAGCCCAAGCCCTTGAACTGCAAGCAACAACAGAGACTGCAACAGTGGCCGAACACGCCTGAGCAACGTGGGGTTACGCTGAACAGCTTGCTCGACAAATTGGCATTCAACCGGTCGACATTGGCGTCGACCTTCCCAGTGGCCTGGGAGAGTGCTCGTTAACGCGACCGGTGGACCCCAACCACTGGAGCAATGAGCATGAAAGTCGAACTCGTCCAAACCCCATTCCTCACCGTCTCTGAAATCGGCGAACTCGCCTCCGGCCTCGATAGCCTGCATGGTCGTGTCCTCAAGACCATCGAACGCTTGCAGACGGACGTTGACACCCGCAAGACGGCTATTGCCGAGCGCTGGAAGTCAGTAGATATCAGCATGGCTGAGCGTAACCGCTTCGCCGAGCAAGAGACCTCCGCAGCTATCGGGCAGATCAGGGACGCCGCTGCCGATGAGGTCGATGCCTTCTACAAGCAAGCCGGTGCCCTGTATAACCCGCTGGTAGCTCAGAGACTCTATTACGAAAGCCCTGTGAAAGTGCTTGCTCGTGAAGCCCTTGGAGATGAGCGCCGCTCGGCCTACCTCCAACAGCTTTCCCTTGCAGGTCCCGCCGAGTTGGCGCACTTCGGCCAGTTTGCAGTCGGCACCAAGAACAAAGCGCTGGGCGCAGCTGTGCTGTCCCGCCTCGACGCGCTTCCCATGAAGGAGCGCCCATTTACACCCAACGAGTTTGCCACTGCCATGGAACTCGATGCCTATATTAAGGCGCGCGAGTACCTGAAGATTGGTGAACTGCGCTTCCAGGGGCTCATTGTCGCCATCCGCACCTGGAAGCAGGGGCGCTCCAACCCCATCAACACCCTGAGTCTGGCGCTGCGTAGCCAGCAGCTCGACATGAAGGTGCTCGACTCGCTGGAGGATGACGATCATGGACAGGACGAATAAGTACCGGCGAGAGGACGGCTGCTACCCTGCAGGCCATCCGTTCACCCTAGCAATCACCGCGTTCGTGATGGTGCTAATGGGCAAGGGCAGTCGGTTTGCTGCCTTGTCCCAACAGGCGAAGGAGGAGGGAATCGCCATCGGAAGCGGCGTGTTCGATGAGGCAGCAGAGATACTGGGCGTGCCTTATTGCGACAAGCTCGACCTGTACGTCCCTCGGGCGGTAAGGGACAAGGCAGAGCGTCTGCCGAGGCATCAAATCACCAATGCCTTTGCCTGAGGCCTGTTCCTGTCGTGCTTAAAAGGGTCGTCCATCTTGGCGACCCTTTTCATTTCAGCCACTTGTGGCCACCCGCGCGCCGATCAAACATTAGCTGGGCTGCCAACTGCTCCCGGGGAAGCTGGAGCGCGACATGATGGAGGCTCCTATAGAGGAGGACCACCATGAACCTTGAAAGCATGAGCATGGCCGAGTTGCTGGATATCCACAACGAGCTGGCAGACATGAAGGCCGGGCCAAAGACGTTCGCGTCCAAAGCGAAGCTGATCGAAAGAATAACCAAGACGGCCGAGGCAAAAAGCGTTGACCTCGCCTCGTTCAGGCAGCGTAGCGAGCCTGAGGTAGCCGTCAGGGATACAGAGCAACAGACCGAGCGCACCGAAGCGCCAGAGGCTACGACAGAAACGAAAGCGAAGCGCGGCAAAGGCGTGGGCGACCTTGCCCGAGCGCTCATCATGGATGAGGCTGGCTATCTGTTGGCGCTGATGGAAAATTGACCCACCCTGCCGATTGAAATTTGACCCAGGGCGGATTGCTGATTTTGTTACCAGCAACTGTGGATAAGTCTACCAGCGCAGCTGCTGTTGCCCCCACTCCTTCGCTAGCCCAGTTCAGTTGTTTAAGACCTGCCACACGCAGCCATGTAGCAGGCCGTCGTCGCCATGAAATCAGAACGGCTCATCGTCCTCCGGTTCTTGGCCGCCCTTACGCTTTCGCTCCCGTGATTTGATCTTGGCCTGGGCCGCCAAGCTACTGTGTTGCAGGCGATAGGACTCGTTACCGGTTTCGACGATGTGGCAGTGGTGGGTCAGCCGATCCAGCAGGGCGGTGGTCATCTTGGCGTCGCCGAACACGCTCGACCATTCGGCGAAGCTCAGGTTGGTGGTGATCACCACGCTGGTGTGTTCGTACAGCTTGGACAGCAGGTGAAACAGCAACGCACCGCCAGCCTGGCTGAACGGCAGATAACCCAGTTCGTCGAGGATGACCAGATCCATGCGCAGCAGTGCCTGGGCGATCCGCCCGGCTTTGCCGTCGTGTTTTTCGCGCTCCAGCAGATTGACCAGATCGACCGTGGAGTAGAAGCGCACGCGCTTACCGTGCCGGGTGATGCCGGACACGGCCAGCGCGGTGGCTAGGTGGGTTTTACCGGTACCTGGCCCACCGATCAGCACCACGTTCTGCGCGGTGTCGGTAAAGCTCAGATTGGCCAGCTCGCTGATCAAGCGAGCGTCGGCGCTGGAGGCGCTGAAGTCGAAGCCGGCCAGATCGCGGTGCATCGGCAGCTTGGCCATGTTCATCTGGTGGCTCACCGAGCGCATGGCGCGATCTGTGTGCTCTTGTTCCAGCAGGTGTTCGAGCAGCCACTTGGACGAGGCTGTGTTCGACTCACCCTGTGCAGTTAACTCCGCCCAGGCCGTGGCCATGCCGTGCAGGCGCAGCTCCTTGAGTTCCGCCATCAAATCACGCATGACCGACCTCCTCGGCCTGGCCACGCAGGCGGTCGTAGCGCGCCGTGTTAGCGACGGGGGCTTCCTTGAGCGACAAGTGGGTTTCGACGCTGGGTGGTGGTTCGGATGCTGTCAGCCGTGCCACGACATTGAGGATGTGTTCGGCGCTCAGGCTGCCGCTCTCCAGTGCCAGCTCAACGGCTACCAGCACGGCATCGAGTCCGGCGACCGGTACGGCAGCCAGGACTTGCGCCATGATCCGGTCACCGCCGGCATGACGCCCCAGACCGTGCTTAAGCTGACGCAGCGGCGCTGGCAGATCAGCAAAGGGCGCTCCGTTGCGCAGCGCACCGGGCTTGCGTTCGATCAGCGGGAGGTAGTGCTGCCAGTCATAGCTGACCTGGTCGCGATCCAGCAAGCGGACATGGCTGGCAATCAGCGCATCATCGGCCACCACCTCGATTCGCGTCGGATACAAACGGCTGCTGACCCACTTACCCGCGTACTCACATGGCACCGAGTAGCGGTTGCGCCCGACGCTGACCAGGCAGGTGCTGGAGACCCGCGCAGGCCGCTCGACGTAACCGTCGAATGGCGCTGGCACAGGCATCAGTTCAGCGCGCTCCAACTCCAGCACTTCGGCCACACTCAGCCCGCTGTATTGAGGGTGCGTCAGCTCGTTCCAAAGCGCGCGGCAGCGCTGGCCCAGCCAGGCATTGAGTTCCTCGAAGGAGTGAAAATGACAGTCCTGGGCGTCTAGCCAGATGCGCCTACGGCTGTCTTGCACGTTCTTTTCAACGATGCCCTTTTCCCAACCAGCGGCGACGTTGCAGAAGTCCGGATCGAACAGGTAATGCGCGCACATCACCGCAAAGCGCGCATTCACCGTCCGGCCTTTGCCCTTATTGACCTTGTCGACGGCCGTCTTCATGTTGTCGTAGATGCCCCGGCGCGGCACGCCGCCCAAGGAGCCGAACGAGCGTGTATGGGCGTCAAATAACATCTCATGGCCCTGGCTCGGATACGCCACAAGCCAGAACGCACGGCTGGCACACAGCTTCAGATGTGCCACCTGCATACGCCGGTAAATGCCGCCGACCAGCAAGCCTTCCTCGCTCCAGTCAAACTGAAACGCCTCGCCAAGAGCAAAGGTCAGCGGCACAAAGGCCTGCGACGCCTTGCCCTGTCCCCCTCGCCAGGCACGGATAAACGCGGTGAGCTGGCTGTAGCCACCGTCATAACCTTCGGCTTTGATTTGCGCCAACAGCGCCTTGGCACTGCGCCGCTGTTGCTTGGGCCGCAGCGAATCGGCTTTTAGCGCCTGCTCCAGCGTGGCGTGAAAAGGGCTGAGTTTGTTGAAGATCGCGCGGCGTTGGTAGACCGGCGGCTTGGCCTCAGGTGCTCTGACCCACTTGCGAATCGTGTTGCGCGCCAACCCGGTGCGCTTGGCTATCTCATGCAGCGACAGCTTGTCGCGGAAATACATCCGGCGGATTTTGCCCATCATTTCCATACTGATCACCCTGTGTTCTCCTGCTCAAAAATTGAGCAGAAGCAGTTGAGCACCTGGGTCAGTTTTCAGTCGGCAGAACAGTCTCTACTGGGTCAGTTTTCGGTCAGCGGCAACA
>DNMQ01000494.1 GCA_003488145.1 Pseudomonas sp. | reverse complement strand
AAGTGCAAATCGGACGAGCCACCCTTGATTGCATCGAGCAGCATCTTGTTAACAAACCGCACCACTGGCGCATCATCGGCTTCGTTATGCGCCGCATCGTCCTCCTTGGCGTCGCCGGCCACTTCGATATCCAAGCCATCCAATTCGGAATCGTTCAATCCTTCGAGGGACGAGGTCGCCGACTCGAAGAACTTTTCGATGGCCTCACCGAGCTTGTCGTCCTCAACCAGCACAGCCTCAACGGAAAGCCCCGTATTGAACTGAATATCACTTATCGCCTGATGGTTGGTTGGATCGGACACCGCCACATAAAGCTTGTTGCCTCGTCGCTGCAACGGCAGAGCGCGGTGCTGGCGCACCAGCTTCTCACTGACCAGTTCCTTCGGCTGGGTTTCTTTGTCCAGCGCTCCTAAATCAAAGAACGGAACACCAAACTGTTCACCGGCGATATCGACAAGCGCCCGACTTTTGACCAGCTTGTTCTGCACCAGCCAGGTAACCAACGGAACTTGACTCCGCAAAGCCTGCTGCTGAGCTTGCTGGGCAACTTTTTCGTCGAGCTGGCCAGTCAGGACCAGCTGGCGGGCCAAACCGCCAAGGGGCGCGTTTTCGTTCATCGGATGAGATCTGCCTTAGGCGAGAGGACCGCCGCCTTATAACGTAGTTTCCACACCAAGCCAAACCGCTACGAGCCAAGTGGCATTTTTTGTCACTTGAGGACGGAAAGAGCACTACCGTCTGTAGCACACCCTGCCACCCCGTAAGCCCGAAGATTGAAAACGAAAGTTTTGAAATAGCCCCATCAAAGCGCTGCACGCCCCAATCGGCAAGGCCCACATGAGAACGAGCCGTTCGGGCGCCCCCAATAAACAGTGAGCGATCTCACACCCCGACTCGACGCAGGAACTTAGCACCAAAGCTGGCATAGAAGCTGCTCCTATCCCCCCAGGTCCAATGACCTCACCAACAAAGGAGCTTTCCCATGAAGTCCATCAAGAAGCAAAAAGGTTTCACGCTGATCGAGCTGATGATTGTTGTAGCGATCATCGGTATTCTGGCTGCGATCGCCATTCCGCAATTTAACGAATATCGCGCGAAAACAAATGACGCAACCGCCCAAGCCGACGCTAAAAACGTATTGACCGTCATGGCTGTCGCTCAACAGTAAGGAGAGAAAAAATGAAAAAAATTTCCACACTATTCGTTTTCGCTGCTATCGCTTTCTCCACTCAAGGCTATGCTGCAGTTCTTAACACCGCTAATGGCATTACCACTGCCGATTGCGATGTTCTGTCGGACGACGTGAAACCTGCCCTTTCGAAAAACGTTGTATTAGCATATTCGTGCAACAAGAACCAAAATGTAGTAAAGGTCGCAGCCTGCCATCAGTTTGGCAGTCGAAAAATCGAAACCGTCGCTTGCCAAGCAACCGGCAACGACCCAGCTACCGGCAATACAACGTACAACAATCCCTCTTGCACAGGCGCCGCAGACCAGACTTTCCAAACTGGAAACTTCGGTAAGGCCTACACTGGCTCATCTAGCGGCGGTAGCGTAGCGGCTTCGAGTATGACCGCTGCATGTGACGCTGCCGGCACCGCGCTAGGCGGGTTCGTCCAGTAACATTTCCGCCTGCTACACAGGTGAGTAACGCCCACTAGTACATGTGGGCGTTTCTATTCTAGATAGCCAATACTTCGACTTCGCGTTCTTTCATTGGTCGTATATAGGCAATGCAATAATGTCATTTATTGGGAATTTAATGGTCGGGGTCAGCTTGGCCTTCCGCGCTCGCTTTGGCTGGTTTACTGCCAGCTCGCTGTCAGCATTAACTTTAGCTGTACTCCTTTCTGCGCAATTTAGCGGCCGCCACCCAGCCACCGTGGCGCTGGATGTCGGCCTGTCGGCGCTACGCGTGCTTCTTCCTCTGGTAGTGGTATTGATGACCCAGGAGCTGCTGTCGCGCGAGTTCGACCGTCGTTATTTTCTCAATACGCTTTCCTACCCTCATCCGCGGCATAGCCTGTTACTGGCTCGCTTCGCTGCCATTGTCATCCTAACGTTTGGACTACTGCTGCTGTTGGCGGCCACGCTGGCGCTGCTGGCCTGGTTCATCGGCCAAGGCTACGCGCAAGCTACGCCTGTTGCGCTGGGGCAACACTACCTAGTCACCATCGCCTTCATCGGCGTTGATCTGTTACTGCTTGCCGCGGTAGCCAGCTTACTCGCAGTGGTCGCCTCTACACCGAGTTTCGTCCTGATCGGCACGTTCGGCTTCATGCTGGTGGCGCGCTCGTTCGGCGCGATTGTCGAGCTACTGACCCGCAACACCGCTGTTGTAACCGATGCCGAAAGTTATCGCTCCGGTATCGGCTTGCTGGGCTACTTGCTACCCGACCTCGGCGCGCTGGATGTGCGCATGATCGCCCTCTATGGACGGATGGAATTGCTGCCCACCGATTGGCCCTGGCTGCTGTTGTCCTGCCTGACTTACACAGTCGGCTTGCTGGGCCTAGCGGTATGGGCATTGCACCAAAAGCGTTTCGCCTGACATGCGTGCACGTCTTTCGCTACTCGTCGCACTGCTAGGTTATTCCGTTTTCGCAACCCTCGCCGCTTGGCGCGCCCAACAACCAATAACGTTGATATCGGCCTTTACCGCCGACCGAGTGGTAATCCCCGCGCCGCTGCTGGTTGTCCTGCATGGCGGTGACCGCTTTCTGGCCGCTGATCTCGAAACCATGCGTCTAGCTGCGACTGGCTTGGACGATCGCGGAGTGGATACCGACTATCTGGTTCGCGCACAGCACGAAGTCGCCCGCCTCAACCCCTGCCATGAAGACAATTACTACCTGGCCAACGGCCTCCTCACTTGGGGCGGCGCTGTGGAACAGGGCAACACGGTGCTGCGCGCGGCCGTCGAATGCCGATTCTGGGATGAATTCCCACCCTTTTTTTACGGCATCAATCTCTCGTTCTTCCAGCACGACAATGAAGAAGCGGCGCGGGTGCTCGAGATTGGCGCACAGCGCTCGACACAGAACGCCGCCGCCATGCAGAAACTGGCGGTAATGCTGCGCGCCGAACAATTTGCCGACGAACGATTGGCTTTGAATTACCTAATCCTACAGCGCGACAGCGCCACCGACCCGAAATTGCGCGACATGCTGGACAAGCGTGTCATCCGCTTGCGGGGCTTAATCCATCTACGCGAGGCCCAGCGCCGCTACGAGGCCAATCAAGGCCCGCTGGCTGACCTGCAGCAGCTGATCGACCAGGGCGTCATAGCTGAGCTCCCCACCGACCCTCTGCACCTGGGCTACGAACTTCGCGACGGACGTATTGAATTGAAGAAACTGAAGATTGCCGGATTGGAGGAACAGCCTTGAGCGCTGCCGTTGAGTTTCAGGGTGTCAGCCATGCCTTCAAGACGAAAGGCAAGCTTGTTCAGGCCGTCCAAAATATGAGTTTCAGCCTGTCTGAAGGGGAAGTATTCGGCTTTGTGGGCCCCAACGGGGCTGGCAAGTCCACCACGATCAAGATCATGCTGGACATCATCAACGACTATCAGGGTCAGGTGGCCATTTACGGCATGGACGCGCATCGTGCAGACGCGCGTCAGGGCCTGGCTTACGTACCTGAAGCGCCGGCACTCTACGACCAGTTCACCCCGCTGGAAATCCTGCTCATGGGCCTGTCTATGTACGGCATCAAGCGCAGCGACGCCGATGCTTGGTGTATGCAGTGGCTAGAGCGCTTTTCTATCGCGGAGTATGCGAAGCAGCGTATCCGCCAGCTCTCCAAAGGTAACGTACAGCGGACCGCACTTGCCCACGCCATGGCGGTTGAGCCACGACTGTTGATCCTCGACGAACCTCTGTCAGGCCTTGATCCGGTGGGTCGCAAGGACGTGGTCGACATCCTCAACGATTACAAGAAGCAAGGCGGGGCTATTTTCTTCACTTCGCACGTGCTGCACGATGTGGAGCGTATTGCTGATCGCTTTGGCTTTATCAACAAAGGCCAGTTGCTGACCGTTCGCTCCCCTAGAGAGCTCGCTGCAGAACGCGCCAGCCATTTCATCATTCGATATCAGGCCGATCATTCGCTCTCGCCGTCCTGCACGGCGCTCCGCCCTGGCGAATTCGAATGTGAGATGGAGCAATCCAAACTACCAGAAGCTATCGCTCAGCTGAGCAACACGGGCGGACACCTGCTCACCGTGCAGCCAGCCGTTTCGCTGGAAACCGTGTTTTTCCGAATTCTTGAGGAAGCGAAGTAAGCATTTTCTAAGCAGGCCAACCGCTCAAGCACAAAAAGAAAAGCCCCGCATCACGGGGCTTTTTTCTCGTTACCGTTAAATCACTTCACGAGCGCGAAGCAGAGCCATTACTTGCCTCACACCGTCTTCCAGCGAAGACGTTTCGCTATCGACCACGATATCCGCACTCAGCGGCACATCGTATGGGAAAGACTCACCCGGAATGTTATCCCCACCAGCCGCATACAACCCTTGCGGATCGCGCTGGCGGCAGGTTTGCGGGGAGGCCTGGACGTAGACGGTGATCAGACGCTCAGCGCCGATCAATGCCTTGGCCTGTTCGCGACCTTCGGCGTCAGGGGCGACAAACGCAGCCAGGGTGATCAGGCCCGCTTCATTGAATTGGCGGGCGACGTGGGCAGCGCGGCGCCAGTTTTCGGTGCGGCCGGCGCGATCCTGCGGTAGGCCCTTGTTGAGATCGTGACGCAGGTTCTGGCCATCGAGGACGTAAACCGCGCGGCCCATATCGAACAGCTTGCGCTCCACNNCTCTTGCCGGCGCCGGAAAGCCCGGTGAACAGCACGGTTGCCGGCTGCTGACCGAAGCGTGTGGCGCGCTCTTCCGTTGAAACATGCGCCAGCGCACCGTGATGACCGCCCGATCCATGGGTAACCGGGTCGGCGATGATCATGCCCGCGCCGACGGTGCCATTGGTGAGGCGATCGATGACGATGAAGGCACCGGTGGTGCGGTTCTGTGCGTAGCCGTCCAGAGCGATCGGCGCGTCCAGGCTGACCTTGACCTTGCCGATCTCGTTGAGCTGAAGGCTACTCGCAGCGCCCTTCTCCAGCGTGTTCACATCCACCTTATGACTGATGCTGGCGATCGAGCCCGGCACGTAACTGGTGGCGCGCTTGATGTCGTATTTCTTGCCCGGCAGCATCGGCTCTTCGCCCATCCACACCAGCATCGCCTCGAAGCTGTCGGCGATACGCGGGCGGCTGTCGGCATGCACCAGCATGTCGCCGCGGGAGACATCGATCTCATCTTCCAGCGTCAGGGTGACAGCCTCGCCAGGGGTCGCCTGCTCGAGTTCACCATCGAAGGTGACGATGGACTTGACTCGACTGGTCTTGCCGGACGGCAGCACGGCGATCTCGTCGCCCTTGCGCACGATGCCGCTCGCCAGGGTCCCGGCGAAACCGCGGAAGTTGAGGTTGGGGCGATTGACGTACTGCACCGGGAAGCGCAGATCATCGAAGTTGCGGTCACCTGCGATCTCGACACTCTCGAGAATTTCCATCAGCGACTGGCCCTGGTACCAGGGCGCACGCTCGCTGCGATTGACCACGTTGTCGCCCTTGAGCGCCGACATCGGCACGAAGTGCAGGGACGACGGCTTCAGCTCGATGCGCTCGGCGAATGCCAAGTAGTCGGCTTTGATGCGCTCGAACACGTCCTGATCGAAGTTCATCAGGTCCATCTTGTTGATGGCGACGACGAT
>DNMQ01000496.1 GCA_003488145.1 Pseudomonas sp. | reverse complement strand
TGGCCACGGAGAAGAACCGCCCGCTAAGCTGGGCGATCCACGGTTACGTAGAGCTGTTCCGCTCGATACCGCTGATCGTCAACGTGTTCTTCATTTTCTTCGGCGCGCCGTTGTTGGGGATCAACCTTAGCCCCTTCGCCGCGGTGACCCTTGGCCTGACCTTGTGGGGCAGCGCCAACGGCATAGAAATCGTGCGCGGCGGCCTGCTCTCGGTGCCGCGGCACCAGTGGAAGAGCGCCTGGGCGCTCGGCCTGCGGCCCTGGCACATCTATGTGTACATCGTCGTGCCGCAGTCGCTCAAGGCGATCCTGCCGGCTTATACCGGCCTGCTGACCCTGCTGGTGCAGGCCACGTCACTGGGTGCGCTGGTCGGTGTCAGCGAGTTCCTCAAGGTCGGCCAGATCATCGTCGAGCGCAGCACCATGATGGGGGGCGTGAACCCCGCCTTCACGGTGTATAGCGTGGTCCTGCTCGTCTACTTCGTCATTTGCAGCGCGCTGACCTGGCTCAGCCGCTACCTCGAACGTCGCCTGGGCCGCAATGCGTCCCGACTCGGCCAACCTCAGCCCTGATGTCCAGAAGGCCTATTCCCATGCTCGAATCCAAAGTCAGCCGTCGACTCAAGGAACCCACCGCAGCGGAAGTCTGCGACCTCATCTACGCACCGCGCCTCGCAGGGTTCGCCGACGGCTTCGGCTATCTCGGTGACGTCAACAAGGCCCATATCGTCATGCTTGCCGAATGCGGCCTGATAGACGCGCCAGTGGCCGTCGCCCTGGCTCGCGGCGTGCTCGAAATGGAGCAGGTCGGCCCGCAAGCCGTGACGCTCGATCCGCTGCGCGAAGACGCCTATTTCAACTACGAGGCACACCTGATCGAGAAGGTCGGCACCGACGTCGGCGGGCGTCTGCACATCGGACGCAGCCGCAACGATTTGCTGGCGACCCTGGACCGCCTGCGCGGTCGCGACGTCCTCATGGACCTGCTCGACGCGCTTTACAACGTGCGCCAGAGCGCCCTGGACGCCGCGGCGAAATACACCGACGCGATCATGCCGGGCTACACCCACCTGCAACCAGCACAGCCGATCACCTTCGGTTTCTACCTATCCGGCGTTGCCCAGGCCCTAGAACGTGACTGCCTGCGCCTGGCCGCGACCCTCGACAGCATGAACCGTAGCCCCATGGGTGCCGCCGCCTTCGCCGGCACGCCGTTCGCCATCAACCGTGCGCGCACCGCCGAGCTGCTAGGTTTCGACGGCTTCCTGGAAAACACCCTGGACGCGGTCGGCTCGCGGGATTTCGCCTTGGAAAGCATGGCGCAGATGACGCTCCTGGCGGTGTTCTGGAGCCGCGTGGCGCAAGACTTCTTCGTCTGGTCGACCCACGAGTTCGCACTCATCGATTTCCCGGACAGCGTCGCCGGCACGTCCAGCATCATGCCGCAGAAGAAGAACCCGGTGGTCCTGGAGTACCTCAAGGGGCGTACCGGGCAGATACTCGGCTCACTGGTCGCCTCAGCCGCAACCATCAAAGGCACAAACTTCACCCATACCGGCGACGGCAATCGCGAGAGCATGCGCGGCTTCTGGGAGTCGGCGCAGGAATGCCAGCAATGCCTGACCCTGCTGGATCTGGTCCTGCGGACCGCGCGGCCGAATCTGGAAACCGGGCTGCGCAAGGCGGCGGAAGACTTCTCCACCGCTACTGGCTTGGCCGACCTAATGGTCAGCGCGGCCGACCTCTCTTTCCGCGAGGCGCACCACGTCGTCGGCGCAGTGGTACGCCAGGCGATGGACGATGGGCTGCCGGCAAGTCGCATCGACAGCGCGATGGTCGAACGCGCTGCCCAGCAGCAACTTGGCCGCTCCCTAGGCCTGGACGAACAGCAGGTTCGCGAGGCTCTGGACCCGATCACCAATGTCAGTTCGCGCAGCCTGCCCGGCGGTCCGGCGGCCAGTGCCCAACGCGTACAGATCGATGCCGCGCGCCAACGCCTGGAGCAGGAGCGAGCCAGTCACGCAGGTCGTCGCCAGCGCCAGAGCGAGGCGCAGCAGGCACTGCAAGCCGCCACCGAGAGGCTCGCACAATCATGACCACCTTGATGACCGTACGCGGCCTGCGCAAACGCTTTGGCGACACCGAGGTCATCCAGGACGTCGATCTCGATATACACGAAGGCGAAGTAGTGGTGGTTATCGGGCCCAGCGGCTCGGGCAAATCCACCCTGATCCGTTGCCTGAACGCCCTGGAACCGGCGACGGCTGGCGAGATCACGCTGACCGGTTCGAACAGCAGCCGTGAATCGATGGCCCGGCTGCGCGACGAGGTCGGCATGGTGTTCCAGGACTACACCCTGTTTTCGCACCTGAGCATCCTGCGCAACATGACCCTGGCACCGATGAAGCTGCGCGGCCTGTCCCGCGCCGATGCCGAGGCCATGGCGATGAAACTGCTGGAACGGGTCGGCCTGGCGCACAAGGCGCAAGCCATGCCAGCCGAACTCTCGGGTGGTCAGCAGCAACGGGTGGCCATCGTCCGGGCGCTGGCCATGCAGCCCCGGCTGATGCTGTTCGACGAGCCAACCTCGGCGCTTGACCCCGAGACGGTCAATGAGGTGCTGCAGGTAATGAAGGAACTGGCCGCTGAGGGCATGACCATGGTGGTGGTCACCCACGAGATGGGCTTCGCGCGGGAAGTAGCCGACCGAGCGATCTTTTTCGACGGCGGCAGGATCGTCGAATGCGCAGCACCCACCCAGTTGTTTTCCGCGCCGCGCGAAGAGCGCACGCGCCAGTTTCTCACCCATGTCTTGAAGTGAGCGATCCCATGCCCGATGCCCCAATTATCGAGATAGACGGCTTGAACAAGTGGTACGGTGCCTTTCATGCCCTGAACGACGTGAGCCTGCGGGTCGCTCCTGGGGAAAGACTAGTGATCTGCGGCCCCAGCGGCTCGGGGAAGTCGACCCTGATCCGCTGCATCAACTCGCTGGAGCCCTTCCAGCGCGGCCGACTCGAAGTGGCGGGCATCGCCCTCGACGACACACCCTCAACCATCACCCGCGTACGTGACCACGTGGGCATGGTGTTCCAGAACT
>DNMQ01000368.1 GCA_003488145.1 Pseudomonas sp. | reverse complement strand
ACCCGCTTGAAGTGATCGACGTCCAGCACGGCCAGCAGCAGGTCGCCGCCGTAACGTTGCCAGCGGGCGAACTCGAGCTCCAGGCGCTCGTTCCATGCCGCCCGGTTGGGCAGGCCGGTCAGCGGATCCTGCAGCGCTTTCTGACGCTGCTCCTCCAGGTGCCCGCGCAGGCCGCGTGCTGCCTGTTCGAGGCTGCCGACCCGGCTGACCAACTGCTGCAGGCGCTCACCGAGCTTCTGTTCCTGCTCGCTACGCTGTTGCCGGTAGGTGTCCACCGTGGTCAGCAGGCCATCCAGGCGCGCCTCGACCACCTGCTTCAGGCTGGTCAGATCCTTGGCCTGGCGCATGCTGTCCTGCAACCCGCCGACCTGTTCTCGCAACTCCGCATCCAGCGCCTGAGCGGCGTCGCGTCCTTCGTTATGCCCCTGGTGCGCGGCGAGGAGATTTTCCTGCATCGCAGTCAGGCGCTCGTTGAGCGTTTGCAGGTAGTTTTCGAAATCCCGCTGGCCCTGGTCGCTGAAGGCGATCATCAGCATCGCGAGATCGTCCAGCACCGGCACCAACTCATACCAGTTCAAGCCGTGCTGGATGCGCGCCCGCAGCGTCTGCAGTTGCGGCTGGTGCTGTTCCGGCAGATGAAGGCTGTCCAGCAGGCTGCCGAGGGTCGCCTCCACGCGGTCCGCGACGACGCTGAACGCGGGCTCCGGCGAATCCGGCAGGGCGTATGCAGCCGCGTTCTGCTCCGCCTCGGTTTCCGCGATAGCTTCTTCGGCGGCCGGTGCCTCGGCCGGCGTCTTGGCAAGCGGCATGTCCTCGAGCAGCGGGGCAGCCTGAACGGCAGGCTTGGGCAGCCCTAGCGCTTCCACTACTACCGGGACAGCGTCGACCTCATTGACTGCGGCGGGCGGCGCCAGCGGCATGTCCCGCCCGCCAAACAGGCGCTTCAGAAAACCGCTCTGCTGCGGCGCCGCCAGCCCCTGCAGATCCAGCACCTGGCCCTGCAGGTCACTCAGCTCGCCGAGCAGCACCGGCAGCTCACGCAGCCTGGCGGCACGCTGGTCCAGCTCCTTGGCAAATCGCTTGAGCGGCTTGCGCAGCTCCGCCGGCACCGACATGCCCAGTAGCTGGGAGACCAGCCGATGCAAAGCCTCGGTCAGGCGAACGGCCCGTTCCTGGCGGTGGCGTTCGGATTCCAGCACAGCCTTCTCCAGGCGCGGCACCAGCTGGCTGAGCCCCTCATCCAGATCACCGTCGCGGAGGATCTCTCGCATTTCGTGCAGGCAGCGCTCGACCGCGGGATCGGCACCCTCCACCGCCAGGCTGCTACGCACCAGGCTGCGCCGCAGTAGATCGACGCGCTGCTCCCAGCGCGCTTCGAGCTGCTCCTGCCGCTCAGCGAGCTGAAGATACTTTTCCTTCCAGCGTTCGACTTCTTCGCTCATTTCGTTTCTTGTACCTGTACCGGCAGGGAATCGGCCTGAAGCGAGTCCGGCAAACGGATCTCCACTGCCACCGGCAGATGGTCGGAGATCGGCAGCGCCAGCACATCGACGCGTTCCAGCGTCAGGCTCGGGCTTAGCAGAATATGGTCCAGACAGCGTTGCGGTCGCCAGCTCGGGAATGTCGCTTCGATCTGCGGCGCGAGCAGGCCGAGATCGCGCAGCGGCGAATTTTCCAGCAGATCATTGGCGTGGGTATTCATGTCGCCCATCAACACCTGATGCCGATAGCCGCCAATCAGCTCGCGGATATAGGCCAGCTGGCGCGTCCGCGCCCCGCCTCCCAGGGCCAGGTGCATCATCACCACAACCAGCGCGTCCGGTCCCTCGCCGAAACGCAACAGAATCGCCCCGCGCCCCGAAGGGCCAGGCAGCGGGTGATCTTCCAGGCCTTGTGGTTCGAGCCGGCTGAGGACGCCGTTGCTGTGCTGGGCGAAACGCCCGAGATTGCGATTGAGCTGCTGATACCAGTAGGGAAAGGCGCCCAGATGGGCGAGGTGCTCGACCTGATTGACGTAACCGGAGCGCAGACTGCCACCGTCGGCTTCCTGCAGGGCGACCAAATCATAGTTACCCAGTACTTCGCCGATGCGCTGCAGGTTGCTGGCGCGACCGGGATGCGGCAGCAAATGCTGCCAGCTGCGCGTCAGGTAGTGGTGGTAGCGCTCGGTGCTGATGCCAACCTGGATGTTGAAGCTAAGCAGCCTTAGCCGCCCATCGGCGGGCAGCCCGCTACTGGCCAGGCACTGCGAATTGACGCGCGCCTTGCCTGGGCCGGCAAGGCGCGGAGCGCTCCAACGGCGCAGCATCGCGGGTTACCGCGCTGCGCGTTCTTTTTCGATGAGGAAGTCCGCCACCTGCAGCGTACGCTCCGGGCCGCCAGACGAGCCGAGGTCGAAGCGGTACTTGCCGTTGACGATCATCACCGGTACGCCGGTGATCTGATAAGCCATGCCGAGCTTCTTCGCCTGCTCAACCCGGCCACGTACACCAAAGGAGTTGTAGGCCTTGAGAAACGCCTGCTTGTCGATGCCTTGACCGGCGAGGAAGTCAGCCATTTCCTCAGGAGTGGCGAGCTTCTTGCGCTCCTGGTGATAGGCGGCGAACACCGCGTCATGCACCTTCGGCTCGACACCCATGGATTCCAGGGCGATGAACAGCTGCCCATGCGCATTCCAGATGCCACCGAACATGGCCGGAATACGCTTGAACTGGACGTCATCCGGCAGCTGTTCGGCCCAGGGCTTGATCACCGGTTCGAACTGATAGCAGTGCGGACAGCCATACCAGAACAGCTCGACCACCTCGATCTTGCTCGGGTCGGCAACGGGGACCGGGCTGCTCAGCTCGACATATTCCTTGCCGGCCTGAAACTCCGCTGCCTGGGCTGCGACACCGAACAGGCTCGCAGCGGCAAAAACGGCAGTGAGTAGGAAATTGCGCATGAAATACTCCTGTTTACGACGGACCGATGGCGCAACAGGCTGCAGCAAAACGTCAGGACTCGCCAGCGTTTTTCATCCGCGCGTGTAAAGCCGTGATGAAGATTGTGTAGCCAGGCGTGAAAACGCAAAAGGGCGCCGGAGCCAACGGCCCCGACGCCCTTCTGTTCAACCTGCCGCTGTTATCAGTGCAGGCCCTGGATGTAGCTGGACAGCGCTTCGATGTCCTTGTTGCTCAGCTTGGCGGCGACGCCACGCATGATCATGGTGTCGCCGTCGTTGGTGCGATTGCCTTCGCGGAAGTCGGTCAGCTGCTTGGCGGTGTACGCCGCGTGCTGCCCACCCAGCTTGGGGAAGCCAGCCAGGTCGTTACCGACGCCGTTGGGTGCGTGGCAACCGGTGCACGCCGGCATGCCCTGATCGAGCTTGCCACCACGGAACAGTTTCTCGCCCTGCTTTGCCAGAGCCGGATCGGCGTAACCAACACTGCCCTTCTGGCTTGAGAAGTAGGCGGCGATGTCTTCCAGATCCTGATCACTCAGCGGGTCCAGCATGCCGGTCATTTCCAACACCTTGCGACCTACGCCTTCCGGGGCACCCGGTGTGCTGCCAGCCTTGATGTCCTGCAGTTGCTTGAGCAGGTAACGCTCACCCTGGCCAGCCAGTTTCGGGAAATTCGGCGCCGGGCTGTTGCCATCGACACCGTGGCACGCACCACACACTGCAACTTTGCCCTGACCAGCTTCGGCGTTTCCAGCCGCGTGGGCCATACCGGTGATGCCAAGGGTCAACAGCAGACTCACGAGTACTTTGTTCATCAGCTAATCCAACTACGGCTAAGGGTTTGAAAGGAATTCATCGGGTCGCGCACGGCCATCGAACCGGGGCGACGCTCGTTATAGTGGCACGCTGGGCATCCGCATTGCGGTGGTAACTACCGCCGCACCGGCGTCCGGATCAGGCTGAACACCACACGTGGCCCGATATCAGGCCAAAGCGCACATAAAAACTGCGGCATTATATACTCCCGTTTCTGAAACGGAAACGAACCATTGCCGCACCCGCGTGCACTCACCGGAACGACCATGCTACCGAAAAACCCGATTCTCGGCCTCTGCCAACAGGCCTCCTTCATGACCAGCGCCGCCAAGGTCGATCAGTGCCCGGCCGACGAGGGTCTGGAAGTAGCCTTTGCCGGCCGTTCCAACGCAGGCAAGTCGAGCGCGCTGAACACCCTGACCCATGCTAACCTGGCGCGCACTTCGAAGACCCCGGGCCGCACCCAGCTGCTCAACTTCTTCCGCCTCGATGACGAACGCCGACTGGTCGACCTGCCCGGCTACGGCTATGCCAAGGTGCCGATCCCGCTCAAGCAGCA
>DNMQ01000344.1 GCA_003488145.1 Pseudomonas sp. | reverse complement strand
TTCGAGTGGGTTACCGACAAGCTCGGCGCGCAGGGCACGGTCTGTGCCGGTGGGCGTTATGACGGTCTGGTCAGCCAGTTCGGCGGCAAGCCGACGCCGGGAGTCGGCTTCGCCATGGGCGTCGAGCGTCTGGTGCTGCTGCTGGAAACGCTCGGCCTGGTGCCGGAGACGTTGAACCCGGCACCGCATGCCTACATCTGTGCATTCGGCGAGGCCGCCGAGCTGGCGGCACTGGCGCTGGCCGAACGTCTGCGTGATGAACTGCCGGGGCTGCGCCTGCTGGTCAACGCTGGCGGTGGCAGCTTCAAGAGTCAGTTCAAGAAGGCCGACAAGAGCGGAGCGCGCTATGCGCTGATTCTGGGTGACGACGAACTGGCAGGGCGCGTGGTAGGTTGCAAGCCGCTGCGCGATGACAGCGAGCAACAAAGCATTGCCTGGGATGCTCTGCCCGAGCGTCTGGCTGCCTGCCTCGAGCAGGTCTGAGACTTAGCGAATAAAAGGAGTGACAGCGTGACCTCGGGTACCGAAGAAGAAACACTGGCGCAGATCAAAGACTGGTGGCAGCGCAACGGCAAGCCTCTTTTGTTTGGGGCTGTGCTCGCTCTGGTCTTGGTGTTCGGCTGGCAATTCTGGCAGAACCATCAGGTCAACCAGGCGCAGGGTGCCTCGGTGATCTATCAGCAGCTGCTCGGCGCAGCGCTGGAAGAAGGTGAAGCCGATGCGGCGGAAGTTGCGCGATTGGGCAATCTGCTGAAGAAAGATTTCGCCGGCACGCATTATGCGCAGTACGGCAGCCTGTTCGTGGCGAAGGTGGCGGTCGAGTCGGGGCGGTTGGACGAAGCGGCTAGCGAGCTTCGCGCCGTGGTCGACAAGCCCGCCGACAAGACGCTGGACGAGCTGGCTCGTCAGCGTCTGGCACGCGTTCTGGCTGCGCAGGACAAGGCAGAAGAAGCGTTCGAGCTGCTGGACGGCAAGGCTGATCAGGCCTTCGCTGCCAGTCGCGAGGAGCTGCGCGGCGATCTGCTGGTACAGCTTGGCCGACGCGACGAGGCACATGCGGCCTACACCGCGGCGAAAGAGTCGCTGTCCCAGGATGCGGCCATCGGTGGTCTGCAAATGAAGCTGGATGATCTGGCCCGAGGGGAGGCGTAAACGATGCGCTGGAAGACTGCAGCATTGCTGACCCTGGCCGTACTGGCCGCGGGTTGTAGCAGCAAGGACACTAAAGAGCCGGAACCGGCGGAGCTGACCAAGTTCGAGGCGGAAATCTCCTTGAAGAAGGAGTGGAGTCGTTCGATCGGTGAAGGGCAGGGCAAGACCTACAACCTGCTGACGCCAGTGGTGTATGGCGACCAGATTTACGCCGCCGATGTCGAAGGGCTGGTGGTATCCATGGATCGCCTGACCGGCAAGGTCAACTGGAAGAAGAAGCTTGATACGCCGGTTTCCGGCGGGGTAGGCGCCGGGTACGGCCTGGTGCTGGTTGGCACCCTGCGCGGTGAAGTGCTGGCGCTGGACGTCAGCACGGGCGAGGAGCGCTGGCGCAGTCAGGTCAGCAGTGAAGTGCTAGCTGCCCCGGCCGTCAATGGCGACATCGTTCTGGTGCAGACGCAGGATGATCGGCTGATCGCGCTGGAGATGGATACCGGCGCGCAGCGATGGAGCTACGAGAGCTCTCCTGCGGTGCTGACGCTACGCGGGACCGGCGCACCGCTGCTGACCAATCAGCTGGCCGTTGCCGGCCTGTCCAGCGGCAAAGTGGTCGCACTGGATACCCGTCGTGGGCTTCCGGTCTGGGAGCAGCGCGTTGCCATTCCGCAAGGACGTTCGGAGCTTGAGCGGGTCGTCGATATCGACGGTGGTCTGCTGCTATCCGGTGGCACGCTCTACGTCACCAGCTATCAGGGCCGTGCCGCGGCACTGGAACTGGAAAGTGGTCGTGTCCTATGGCAGCGCGATGCGTCCAGCTATTCGGGTGCTGCTCTCGGCTACGGTAGCGTTTACCTGAGCCTTGCCGACGGCACTGTCGAGGGGATCGACGAGCGCTCCACGACTGCTCTGTGGCGCAATGAGTCCATGGCGCGCCGCCAGCTTTCGGCTCCCGCAGTATTTTCCAGCTATGTTGTGGTGGGTGACATCGAAGGCTATCTGCACCTGCTGAGCCAGGTCGATGGTCGTTTCGTCGCTCGCGAGCGTATCGACAGCTCTGGCGTCCGCGCGCGTCCGGTAGTCGAGGGCGACTGGCTGTATGCCTTCGGCAATGACGGCAAGCTGGTGGCGTTGACTATCCGTCAGGCTGACTGACCGCAAGTTGCGCCCACGGCTCCGCCTGGCGGAGCCCTGAATATTCGGCCGCTGCAATGCAGCGGCCTTCGTGTTTTCTGAAATATCGCAGTGGAGAGCCGCATGGTTCCCGTAATCGCCCTGGTGGGCCGCCCGAACGTCGGCAAGTCCACCTTGTTCAATCGTCTGACCAAGAGCCGCGACGCCATCGTGGCCGAGTACGCCGGTCTGACCCGAGATCGCCAGTACGGCGAGGCCAAATGGCAGGGCCGCACCTACATCGTCATCGACACTGGTGGTCTGACCGGCGATGAGGAGGGCATCGACGCCAAGATGGCCGAGCAGTCCCTGCAAGCCATGCAAGAGGCCGATGCGGTGATGTTCATGGTTGACGCGCGTGCCGGCATGACGCCTGGCGATCAGATGATTGCCGAACACCTGCGCAAGATGAACAAGCGCCATTTCCTGGTGGCGAACAAGGT